>CAJOQA010000319.1 GCA_905236465.1 uncultured Treponema sp. | reverse complement strand
TACATTGATTGAGGAATAAACTTTCGCATAAAAAAGGAAGAAGTATCGTCCGAGCATTAGTATGGATATTCGATAATACCGCTGCTATGTGGGATTTTTTCCGATAGTATTGTATAATAGCAAAAAATGAAGAGTTTATTTTCTATTTTGCCAAATGATTTTTTTAAGCCTCTCAACAGTAAATATAAAGACCAGTATGCAGACTGTATTTTGGCTATTTTCAATTCATACAAAACAGAAATTTCTTATGGAGTCGAAAGAGAATCTGTCGTTTCAACACTAACGGATTATTTTAATACAAGAACAGATGACATAAGCTTTGATGACGATAATAGCTTTGAAAAAGATTCCAGAAGCAAAGCTCAAAAGACGATTAATTATTTGAAGGACTGTGGCTGGCTTGATTTTGAAGAAGAAAAAAACTATCAGCAGAATGTAGTGCTTACAGAATATGCAGTTCCATTCATCCGCACGATGAATGATGTGATTAAGAATGAAGAAACTGAATATCAGGGACTTATTTCACAGATTCATGCCCTTCTTCAAAATGAAGATTTGTATTCAAAGCCATATCAGTTCATTCTAAAAAACGTTGTAAACAGTACGGAACAGTTGGTTTCAAGTCTAAAAAAGCTGAATATTTCTATAAAGAAGCATATTGATAGGCAAACCAAGAACAGGGAGTTGTCAGAAATATTTTCTTTGTTTTCCTCTTACAACGAAGAGATTGTCTCAAAGTCGCTTTATCGTTTGAAGACTAGTGAGAATGTAGGAAAGTTCAGGCAATCCATAAAAATAAATCTTGATAAAATGCTTTCTGAACCAAAAATACTAAAAGATTTAGTTGACGGTTATATGGAAATTGAGCAGGAATCTGATTCAGAACTCGCCAACGACAAAATTGTAGAAATGATTGTTGATGTAAAATCAGCCTTTGAAAATTTGGATAAAATCATTGAAGACATTGACCGTAAGAACAATCTCTACATGAAGAATGCTGCTTCACGGGCAAAGTTTGAATTAGCATCCGGCACAAATCAAGAAGGCAAAATAAATGCAATCCTGCGGTATTTAACAGAATTCTCGGAAGAAGATGAAAACATTCCAGAAAATCTATTCAGTGTATATGTTCAGAAATTTGTCTCGGAAGAATCCATAAAAAAGATTCCTGAAAAGAAAACTTATGAAGAGGTTGCAAGAATTAATGTTGCAGAAAATCTAAGCGCAGAGGAAAGAGCCATAAAAAAACAGCTTCTTCTAGACAGACAGATGGCTCGCATTTATAGAAAGAAAATTGAAGCCTTTGTTTTAGAATGTTTGGGTGAAAAAAACAATATGCTTGCTTCTGACATTCCAATTAATAATCGCAAGGACTTTGAAAACTTAATTTACATCAGGCTTTTTGCAATAGAGTCAAATGTCTATAACGTAAAAAAGACTGAACATAGAATCAAAACTGATAAATGTGAATTTACGGATTTCGAAATCATAAGAAGGAAACAGGAGAAATTGAAGAATGTTTGAAAAACTTGAATTAATAGGAAATTCAACTTCACAAAAAGATAAGTTTTCAAAAGCGGCAAACAATCTTTTGAACCACTGTTTTATCCTCAAGAAAAAAGAAGATACGCAGCTAGACTATATTTATATAAAAGATAACAAAGAACAGTTCTCTTTGGTTTTTGATTTGTTGGGCTATGATTTGAGAATTGATGAAGATATCGGACTTATCTCTGTTTCCAACAGGAACGGTACAGGACGGCTTCAGTTTACTAAATTTGAAAGCATACTGTTTCTGATTCTCAGACTCCTGTATCTTGAAAAAAGAAATGACATTTCTACAAGCGGAGACACTGTTACAGTAACGGTTCAGGAGATTCGGGATAAATACAATGTGCTTAAAATAAAAAACAAACAGAAATTAGATAAAAATTCTGAGCGACAGATTATCGCTCTATTCAAGCGTTACAACCTGATTAGGAATCTGACTTCCGATATTACGCAGGGGGAGACACGAATTGAAATATACCCTTCAATTATGATAGCGATTCCAAATGAAGGAATTACTCATTTTTATGAAAGCGTAAAAGACAGACTTACTGAGTATGAAGGAGGAGAGGAAGATGCAGATACAGATGAAGAAACTGAATAGAGTAAGATTACTGACCTGGATGTATTTTGGCTATGAGACGTTGCCTATAAATCAGGGGTCAGTCTTAATCAGCGGCGAAAATGCAGCGGGTAAATCAACAGTGCTTGATGCAATTCAAATGGTGCTGACAGGAAATTCAACAAAATTTAACAAGGCTGCAAACGAAAATTCAGATAGAGATTTAAAAAGTTATGTCCGCTGTAAAATTGATACGACAGACAAAACATATTTAAGAGAAGGAAATGTAATCAGTAATATCGCGCTGGAGTTTTATGAGGAAAAAGAAAAACGCTGGTTTGTCATAGGCGTTCACATCACCTCTGGAAATGAAAATGATTCTCCAACTAAACGATGGTATATAGAAAACGGAAAACTGGATGACTTTTCTTTTTTGACAGAAGAAAACAAACCATCCATGCCTGATGAATTCAGAAATAATGGTGAAAAAGTAAAGTTTATTAAAAGCGTAAATGAGTATAAAGAAAATCTCCGGCACAGGCTGGGAAGTCTGGAAGATAAATTCTTTGAAGTCATTTTAAAAGCACTTGCATTCAGACCTGTGGATAATGTAAAAGACTTTATCAACAAATATGTCCTTACAGAAAAGACTATAGACGTGCAGTCTCTGCGTGAAAGCATTGATGTATTAAATGAATTTGAACAGACTCTAAAGAAAGCAAAATTAGAAAGAGATGCTCTAGAAGGAATTTTAAAACGCTTTGACGAAATTGCTGAAAATGAACACGCAAGAAATATAAATGATCTGCTGGTAAAAATAATCGGCACAGAACTTCTTGAAAAACAAAAAAATGAATGTGAAAGCAGCATTCGCATTTCATCGCAGAAAAT
>CAJOQA010000318.1 GCA_905236465.1 uncultured Treponema sp. | reverse complement strand
TTTCCATAAATTCCTCCGATATTTTTTGTTTTGTAAGAGTTTATACTATTTAAATCACCCCGAATTTGCAAAATCAGTGAAAAATTTAACACGTAAGAAAATAATTTTTTGTTGTTGGCGTAGTGGTGCATAAGAGACAGGGGTCAGGTGTTATAGCGGGCGCCTTGTTTGCATTTTATATGCAAATTTGCTACAATATAGCCATGAAAGCTATTAAGAGACTGATTGAAACTTCATTATTTGCTATTTTTGTTTGCCTGGCTTTTTCTGCCTGTTCTGGTATAATTGGCTATAGCGTTGTTTTATGGAACATTCCTGAACAGCGTATTGCTGACGGGGAAATTGTTCCCGTATACTTAAAATCAAATATTTCCCATGTTTATGTTATAGAAGTTCCAGAGACAAAAGAAAAGATAGAAGTTCCTCTGTGGAAACTTTCATCCCCTCTTTCTAGGGGAAAGGCTGAAAAATTGGCAAAAAGTTATGGCTCTTATGAGCACAAATACGCAAAGTGCTTGTTGGATGGGCTTCCAATCCGTGCGGAATCTGTGAATACAGCAAAACAGGTATACCGGTTGCGCCAAAATGAAATAATCCGTGTTCTTGCAAAGGGGACAGGAGTTGCTCCTACTAACGGCAAGGCAAATCTCGAGGGTGAATGGCTTCAAGTTCTTACTTCAAATGGAACAAAGGGCTGGTGTTTTAGCTTAAACTTAAAGCTTTTTACTATGAAAGCCGATGGCTCTTTTAATACAGGTGATAGGGAGCTTGCTACAGAAGATGAAAATCTTGATTTAATTTTAAATGAATCTTGGTATCCTGAATACTTTGGCGAAATGCTTACCACAAAAAAGATAAACCTTGAATACATGAATGAATCTTTCTTCTTTAAACCAGGCAAGGACACTGGCAGGGTGGAGATTAGCTTACCAGATACCAGTGTCTCTTTTGATTATAAAGGAATAAAAAAGGTTTCTGACAGCAACTATGATTTTACATCGTCTCCGGTTCAAGTTTCTGTCCGTTCTTCTTCAAAGATACAGGTTCGCTTTACAGATGAAGGAGGAAAAACAAAAGTCCGCAATTTTGTCTCTTCTAAGGTTGTAGAGAATTTGCCTGGTATTTTAGAGGGTGTCAGGTCAAAGAAGATGGAGGAGTTTAGTTCCATAAAGAATTTTGGTCCTGATTTTTCAAGCAGCAGTTACGGCTACCTTTCATTCTCTGGTTCTTTGCCAAAGCAGCATTTCTTCTGGTCAGACTATGGCCTTTTAGTTCCTTCTATTATTTCTTCTGAAAATTCAAGCGAAGGTTCCGTTGAGTTAAAATACATCTTGCCTGCTAGCTTAGAAGGAAGCTGGGACGGAATTCTTACTTTAAAATTTGATGGTGATAAGAAAGAAGTGAATCTTCTTTATAAAAAGGAGACAGGTGGTCTTCGCTTGTGTCCTGCTAAAGTTATTCGTGAATATAATGCAAGTAAGGGAATTGATGATATTATTGTGACTAAGTCACCATCTGCTCTTGTAATGTTCTTTAAGAAATAGGGAAAAGTATGGCTTTTGTTCAATTTACAAAAGTGTCGCTTGCTTTTGGCGACAGAGATATATTAAAAGATGTAAACATAAATTTACAAACTGGTAGCAAGGCTGCCCTGACTGGTGGTAACGGAACGGGTAAGTCTACGCTTATAAAGATTATGGCGGGGTTAGTTCAGCCTGATTCAGGGGATCGTGTTGCCCAAAAAGATGCCCGCATTGCATACTTACCTCAGTCTGGTCTGGTGCACAAGGGCTGCAGCTTACGGGAAGAAGCGGACAAGGCTTTTGACTGGGGTTATGAGATGCAAAAGCAAATTGACCTTTTGGCTGAGCAGGAAAAAACGGTAGAGCAGACAGAACTTCTTGCAAAACTTGATGAAAGTGGCTGGTACCGCCGAGATGCACTTGCTGAGCAGGTTCTTATAGGCTTGGGTTTTTCAAGGTCAGACTTTGATAAGCCAACGGATGCTTTTTCTGGTGGTTGGCAAATGCGCATTGCACTTGCCAAGGCTTTAATGGGGAATCCTGATATACTTTTATTGGACGAGCCCACAAACTATTTGGATATAGAAGCCCGCAATTGGCTTGAGGAATTTCTTTCTGCCTTTAAGGGAGGCTTTCTTCTTGTAAGCCATGACCGCTACTTTCTTGACCACACTATAAATGAAGTGTATGAGCTTTTTTCCGGAGGGTTAAAAAGATACCCTGGTAACTATAGCCACTATGAAGAAGTCAGGAAAACCGAGCTTGCAACTTTAATGGCAGACTATCAAAAACAGCAGGAAGAAATTCAGCATCTCCAGGACTTTATAAATCGTTTTGGTTACAAGGCAACAAAGGCAGCTCAGGCCCAAGAGCGACAAAAGATGTTAGACAAGTTGCTTGCCAACAAGATTGAAATTCCTGAAAGTTTAAAAAAGATTCATTTTTCTTTTCCTCCAGCCCCGCATTCCGGAAATATCGTTTTGACTTTAGATAAAGTAAATAAATCTTATGGGGGACCTGCGGTTATAAAAGACTTGGACTTGCTTGTGGAAAAGGGTGAGCGCCTTGTGGTTGCAGGTCGCAACGGTGCTGGAAAATCAACCCTGCTTAGAATCATTGCTGGGGTAGATTCGGATTTTTCAGGAAACATAAAACTGGGATCTGGTGTTAGCATTGGCTATTTCTCTCAAGATTCTGCTGAAAAAATTACAGGAAGCCAGACAATTCTTGACCGTCTTGAAAGTGAATGTCCTCTTGAGCTTATCCCCAAAGTCCGTGATATGTTGGGAGCTTTTCTTTTTAGGGGAGATGATGTATTTAAAAGCATAGATGTTCTTTCTGGTGGAGAAAAGA
>CAJOQA010000317.1 GCA_905236465.1 uncultured Treponema sp. | reverse complement strand
GCGATGTTCTAAATCGCGCTATTACAGCGATTTAGAACTCGCAGGCAATCTCGAAAAAGTCACGAAAGTGAGTTTTTCGAGATGCCCAGTAATGTTAGCCGGCACTGTCGGTTGCTGTTACGGAGGTTACCTGTCGAGTATATGAAAGTTTAACAGTTCCTTGACACAAGTTTTTTAGACTATCCCATTACTTTAATGTACTAGGAAGCACATTAAAGATATCCAGGCAGCCTTCATGCAGGGGGGCACGGTAGCTTTTTTCTTGATAGATAATTTCTACAGTTTTTGTAAAGGCGGAGCCTTCCTTAGTGTAAAGTTTCCCTGCTGTCAGCTTTTTATCTTTCCATTTTAAATCTAAAAACAAGTTTCCCTTAATATGAATACCACTTGCGCTGCCAGTCTGCCAGGCTAAAGGAAGTGATTCTAGCAGGTGAATCTTTACAATCTCACTTTCATCTTCATAAAATATAGAAGACTTAACCAGAAAAGAATTCATTGCAGTATAATCACTTAACCGCTCCTTTAATGCGGAGGCACAAAAATCAGGTGAATCAGACAAGGGCTTTTGTAAAAAAGTAAAAGTTGCAAAAGTATTTAAACCTGAATATGAAAAAGGAGGATTTATCTTCAAATCTTTAGCAGACTGGAATATCGCCCCCATTGCAGCAGAAATAAGAGCAGAATCATCTTCACTAACTTCTCCCCTATAATTCAATAAAAAAGAAGCTGTGCCAACCATCATTGCATTGTAAAACTTCTTAAGGAATTTTAAGTCCTTTGTATAGTCATATACCTGCCGAACAAGAAGAACCAAATAGGAAAAACCAATAGGCTTTATTTCTTCATCTTCAGCATCATTTATGGAGCCGTTAAAAACAGTGTCCCCCCAAATGTCAAGGCTGTTATGGGCTGCAAGACCTTCAAGGCCATACATAAGCCGTGCAGTTTCGCGTCCCTGGCGGCAAACCTTAAGAAGCCATTTCTCGATCCTACCCCCAAAGGAAAGAAACCATATTGCGTCAGGGCTTAAGCTAAAACGCCCCCTCCCACTTTCCATCATATCTGAAGACCAAAGACCTCTTTCACTAATAGGCAAAGAAGCGCGCCTAGTACAAGAAGAAATGTAAAGGTAGTGGCAGAACTTCCAATAAAGTTCCCAAAAGGCAGGTGTTTTTGTTTTTTTTGTAAAGAAGGTATCAGTGGGAAGAAGTCTTTCGTCTTTTTCATTTTCATCAAGAAGTGACAGAGTACTTGCAAAGAATTTTTCCCTATATTCTGCAACATGGTTTTCGTACACTTCGGTATAGGGGCTTGCAGAAGCAAAACAAATATTTTTTAAGGCAAGGTCAGAGCAAAGGGATGCTAGTGAAGAAAGATTTTTGTGGACATTGCCATTTTTTCTAAAGTAATGACCTTTCCGGTAAGCGGTCTGAATATCAATAAAAATCGTAACTTCATCAGCGGCTTCTATAGTAAGGCCTGAAGAAGTGGCACTGACGCTTCCGCCAAAAGAAATTGCCGTAGCAAGGGCTGCAAAGGGAATTCCATGAGTGTCTTGCATCACGATAGTATCATCGGAAAGGTTATAGGCCCTAGACATAAAGGGACCGCGATCAAAATAAGCATTCAAGTACAGGCTTTTAGGAATGCTTGCACTTATGTGAATTACAAGCACATCGGAAAATGCAGAGGCAAACACTTCTCTTGTATAAGTGACACTAGAAGCTCTTGTGTTAGAAGAGAAGTCCGCAGTGCTCGGCATAGAATATTCCTTGGAAAAAGAAACACTTGCAAGACCAGTTTCAAAATCAAGGCGGCGGTTATAGTCTGAAGGAAAGGAAAATGCTTGTTCTTGTTGCGGATTATAAAAATCCATGCAAAAGGTTCCGGCGCTTTGATAAAAAGTTTGGTAGAAGGGACTTCCACAAGAATTTCTTAGGGAAGGCTTCTTTTTATTTTCACTATTATTTCTATTCACATAAGAAGAAGACCATACAGACTCTTCATTTAAAACAATTATCTCATGGTCAAGCCTACCATAAACAAGGGCACCTATGCGTCCGTTTCCTACAGGAAAAGCTGTGCCTTCATCCTCTGCGGGACTCTTATACCAAAGTGAATTCATACAATTTCCTCCAATGCTCAGCCTAAAAGCTCAGCTTTTTCTTCCCATTCTAAGTTTAAACTTTCTAATTTTTTTTCAATATCATTTATGCCATCTTGAACTTCTTTTGCCTTTGCGCCATTCGAATATACTTGCGGATTTGAAAGGCTTTCTTCAAGGCTTGCCTTTTGTCCTTCAAGTTCTGCAATTTTTTCCTCAATGACTTTTACTTCCTTTTCCAACTTGCGCCTTTGCGCTTCAGCCTTCTTTTTTTCTTCCCAAGAAATTTTATTTGAAGAAACTACAGGAACTTCTTCCTCTACTTTTTTTACAGAACTTAATTCTTCGTCAGCAAGACGCTGCATATAGTACTTGTAGTTTCCTACGAAATTTCTCCAAGATCCAGGGTGCAGCTCCAAAACCCTAGTAGACAAATCTTCTATAAAACCCCTGTCGTGGCTTACGAAAATAACGGTTCCCCCAAAATCCTTTAGGGCATCAAGAAGGACATCCTTTGAATGCATATCAAGATGGTTAGTAGGCTCATCAAGAATAAGCAGATTTACAGGTTT
>CAJOQA010000316.1 GCA_905236465.1 uncultured Treponema sp. | reverse complement strand
TTTGTAAAATTTGTAAGGGGTCTTCCCTATTCATTTAATTCAGTATATAATAGTGGCTTATGCGAATAAAGATTTGTCTACTTGTACTTTTTCTGCTAACTTTTACATCACTTTTTGCACAAAATCAAGAAAGGTCCCTTTTAGAACGGCAGGCCCTTGCTGCTAAGTTACCTAAAAAGGTAGATTTTTGGAGCAAGTACGATAACGACATACTGGCGCAGGCCCTTGTTGACCGCATGACAGACAGCGAACTGCTTTCACAAATACTGATGTTCGGCTGGGCAGGGCAAGAACCTAGCACTTTGCTGAACCGGTGGGTTACAGAACGGGGCTTGGGTAGCGTAAAAGTCTTTGGTTGGAACACCGACAATATACATAATGTTGCAAAGGCAATAAAAACTTTGCAGACAGAAGCCGCAGCCCGCCCTTTTAAAATCCCTCTTTTTGTCGCTACCGACCAAGAAGGTGGTTGGATCCGTCACGTAAAGGGGGAAACTTCTGATACACCTGGTAACATGGCAATCGGGGCCTCTGCCTACCCATCCGATGCCTATTATTCTGGTTTTTATATAAACAGAGAAATAAAGGCTTTGGGCATAAACATGAACTTTGCCCCCTCTGTTGATCTATACACAAATCTTGATTCAACGGTAATCGGCCCCCGTTCCTTTGGTTCAGACCCTGACCGTGCAGGTGTGCTAGGAGAAGCTTTTGCCCAGGGCTCCCTTGCAGCAGGTGTTATCCCTACCGCCAAGCACTTTCCAGGGCATGGGGATACAAGCCTAGACAGCCATGGCCGACTTCCGCAAATAGAAATTGACCTACAGACCTTGCAGAACAGGGAGCTTGTTCCTTTTAAATACCTGATTCGCTCTCAGATTCCTGCAGTGATGAGCGGTCACCTTTCCTTTCCCCTGATCGAAAAAGACGGAACCCCTGCCTCCTTGAGCAAGTACTTTCTAACAGATATTCTTAGAAATCAGCTAGGCTATAAGGGGCTTGTCATAACCGATGATATGATGATGAACGGGGCAACTTTATTTGCAGGCTCCTTGCATAGGGCTGTTACCCTTGCCATAGAAGCGGGGAATGACATAATAATTTCCTCAACAACAGCCTCCCTTGATTCTATGCTGTGGGAACAAAACTTAAGCCGCATGGCCACAAATTCAGCCTTTAAAAATCGGGTAAAAGAATCTGCCTACCGTGTCATATTTGCAAAGCTTAATTATTTTAAAAGCGGAAATGCAGCCCCCCTTTATCCTGATGAAAGTAAAATAGAAGAAAGCATACCCGATAAAGAGGGACAAAGATTCTTTTTAGACCAAGCCTGTAGATCTGTTTCCCTTTACAAGGCAAATAGTTCCTTTCCCTATAAAGCTCAAGCGGCAGAAAAGGTACTTATAGCATCCCCCTTCCTTTCTTTTCAAAAAGAAGGCCGCCGCCGCTACCCCCAGGCAGATACCTACTACTTTGCCTATGATCTTGCCTCTGACCAAAGTAATTATGATCAGTGGAATGCCACAAACTTACTTTCCATAGCCCAAGGCTATGATACGGTTATAATCAATGTTTTTGACCGCCATTCAGCTAATATTGCCCGCAGGCTTGAACGAACCGGTTGTCGGATCATTATTCTTTCTACAATGTCCCCTGTTTTTGTTTTACAAAATTTAAACTTTGCAGATGTAATTCTTTGTGGCTACAGTTATTCAACATATTCACACAAGGCTCTTTTTGCTGCCCTTGCCGGAGACTTTGAGCCTGTAGGCAGAGTTCCGCTAGACGGCTTTCAATAATTTTAGGAGATTTTTTATGGAAGGTTATGTACATTCAATTGAATCTTTTGGCGCAGTTGACGGACCTGGAATGCGCTACATTATATTTTTAGCAGGTTGCCCCTTTCGCTGTGCTTTCTGCCACAACCCCGATACCTGGGATATGATGAAGGGAAAGCTTATGAGTTCGCAAGAGCTTATAGACGATGCCTTGACTTGCCGTGACTATTGGAAGGAATCCGGTGGTATTACAGTTAGTGGGGGAGAACCACTTAATCAAATTGATTTTTTGCTTGACCTTTTTACCCTTGCAAAAAAAGAAAAAATAAACACTTGCATAGACACTTCCGGCGCAAATTTTACAAAAGAAGGCGTTTGGTTTGAAAAATTCCAAAAGTTAATGGAATTAACTGATTTACTCCTTGTTGATATAAAGCATATTGATGAAGATGAGCACGTGAAACTTACAGGAAGAAGCGGGAAGAATGTTATAGAGATGTTCCGCTATCTTGATGAGATAAAAAAGCCAATTTGGATACGGCATGTCCTTGTACCCACAATTTCAGATAAAGATGAATACCTGATTCGTACCAGGGACTTTATCAGAACTTTGCACAATGTTGACAGGGTAGATGTGCTTCCCTACCACACGCTGGGGGTAGGAAAGTACAAGGAACTTGGCATCCCTTACCGCTTAGAAGGGGTAGAGTCCCCTTCAGCTGAAAGGGTTAAAAATGCCAAGTCCATATTAGAAGTTGATAAGTACGACGGCTGGAAAAAGTCTTTAGCTTGAAGTTGTCTTAAAATGGAATTTCAAACCTAAGGCCTAGGCTTGCAGAGAAGGGGAGAATTAGCCAGCATACCCAAGTATCGTTTCCTATGATAGTGGCGTGGTTTCCGTTGCTTGCGCCTACAAAAAGCGGTAGTTCTGCCCTGAAACTTATGCCGAAGAGTTTGGAAAACTTTACAGTGCCCCTGTAAAAGATGCTAAAAAGGTGTAAGTTTGGTAAGAAGTTATCGTGGCCGTTGTCGTTGAAAACCTTTCCCGTAAGGCTTACTTCCATGTATTTTTCTGACAAGAAGAGGTAGGAAAGCCCTACGCAGTTTTCCCAGCCACGTTCAAAGGGATCGGTTATGTAGCCAATAGAAGTTCCAATGCCAGGACCAAAAGTGTCTTTGTCTGTGGCGTAACTTGTGCCTTCTACCATTGGGGCAAAAACTGCTGCCTCAAAGTTCGAATAGATAAATGAAAGTTCTGGCTCTAAGCCCAAGACAGAAAAACGTACTCCTGCAGAAACTCCCATAGTGGAAGAGCTAGAATCACCACTAGAAGTATTTGTGTTTCCGTTCAGATTTAGATTTGCAGTAGGTTCATCCTCAAAAGAATTATCTTGAGCAAATGTAAAAAGTCCGCAAAATGCCATAAGGGCAATAATAAAAATCTTTTTCATGCCCTTATTTTAGCATAAAGCGGTAGCTTTAACAATAAGATAAAGAAGAAAATTAATCTGCAGATTTTACAAAGCCACGGCTTGTATCTGTTTCAGATATTTCTGCGCTGTCAAGAAGGTATTCTCCGCTTTTTTTGCAGTAGATGTTGCTTCCTTTTTCACTAGCAGGGGCTGCACAGGTGTTACCCGAATAGGAGCTTTTACTTTTATCAGAAAAAGAGCTGTCTTCATTGATAAAAACTGCACCGCCACAGTCGTTTGCGCTGTTTCCACTAAAGCTTAAGGCTGAAGCTGCGGAGGCAGAACTGCTTGCTAAGTATAGGGCGCCCCCGTTTTCCGCTGAGTTTCCTGTAAAAGTAACATTATCCAATGTTGCACTTGCATAATTTAAGTATATGGCGGCACCAGAGGCTGCGCTTGAGTTATTCTTAAAGTTGCAGTTGTGTAAACTTACACTAGCTCTTTTATCGCTACTATTACCTTCTAGGCAAAGGGCGCTGCCAGAAAAACTGGAGTTACTTGTAGAAGCTGTGCAGTTTTGCACCGAGCAGTAGTTCATGGAAAGCCCTGTCCCGTTAGTTTCGTCTCCATTTTCAATTTTCAATTGGATTAAGGGGCTTAATGCAGGAACATTTTTCCCGTCAAATTCAAGGTAAGAAGCTGAATCCCCATAAAGGGTCAAATAGCCCCCTGCTTTTACATACAAAATAGGGTCTTTATAAGAAGTAGCCCGTTGAATCTTGGTGTTTGGGGCTGCGTTTATTATAACAGTGTTTTCTATCTTGATTTCACTGTCTGCGCTAAGGGTCCCTGCAATAAAGAGTTCTACGGACTCCATGCCTTTATTTGCGTCAAGGTAGTTTTCAAGCTGCTCCCAAGTGCTGATTGCTTTTGAAAGCGCAATGCTTACCTCTGTATTTTCATGACTTTTTACCTTTGCCTCTGCGTTACCAAAAGCTGTAATTGCATTAGAAGAATCAAAACCATAAACCAAAACAGAATATTTCCCAACGGCAAGGTTAGAAAACTTTATTGTAGAACCTGCAAGACCACTTTGCTTGTACTGTGCCGCAGAGGATTTTAGCTCAACGCTGTAGCTGCTACAAGAGATGGTTGCCCTGTCTTTAGAAGCTGGCAGTGTGATGGTAAGGCTTGAAGAATCGTCTCCAGCTGAAAGCAGGGTACATGATGAAAAAATTACTAGCACAAAAAGTGCCAAAAGTGCAATGTTTATAATCTTTTTCATACTTGCAATTCTACCACATAAGAATCGATGTAAACAAGAGAATTTTCTAAAGTTTTCAAAGTTTTTTCCGACAAAAGGCGGTAGTTTGCCTTATAACAAAATGTTATAATTTTTACCCTTGCGTAATCTGTAAGTCATGCTATACTAAAACTATGGTAAGGGTGAGGGAAGTAAGGAGCCCTTGGCCCGCCGTATCGAAGGAGGCGATTAATGCAAATTCCGACAAAGACACGGCGCCCTTTGAAGGGGAAACGCTGACCCAAACCGCCTGCGGTTAAGCAGGAACCCAATTGGCTCTTCGTGCTAGAATGCCAGAGCTAACAGGCCGCCTTAGAGGCGGCTTTTTTTTACCCTAACAATCGTGCGAACAAAGCTGGTCCGCTAGGGCGCATACATCTTCTGCCCCCGCTACAAGAACAGCCCCCATACCCAAGTCCAGCGGAAGTGCCAAATCAATATCGTACCGGTCCCCTACAGAAAGACATTCCTCGTATGAAGAATCCGTTAAGGTGCAGGCTGCATCGAGCACTTCTTTTGCGGGCTTAGATTTAAAACAAGTGTCAAGTCCTATTATATCTTTAAGAGTCCCATCTATTCCAATAACTTCTAGCGTTTTCCGTGCCGCAGCAACCGGATTGTTTGTTACGCAGACCATGCGAAAGCCAGCTTTTTGCAAACTGACCAGGGAATCTTTTAGTTTTGTGTTTTTATTAAGATATTTTTCAGGGTGAAGTAGGGTGTTGCGCCACTCTATGCTGGTCTCTATTGAAATTCCAAAGTGGGTAAAGGTGTTGCCCAGGCTGATCTTCTTGCCTTCATGCTCGTTTGCCCACTGTTTCCGAAATTCCTTAATCCTCTTTCTAGCCTGCTCTTCTTCCATTCCATTCAGATGGGCAAAATGCCGTATTTGGGCATCTACTTGCTCGTAAACGTAGGCTGTACTTGTGTAGAGGGTTCCGTCAATGTCAAAAATAATAGTTTTTAATTTTTCAGGGATTTTATAGATTTTCATTTGCTAAAATTTCTTCCGCTCCTTCTTGAATTGAAGCAAAGTCTTTTAATCCGGTAAAGGCAAAAACTGCATCTCCTAAAAGCTCACTGTCGCTGCAAGAAAGGGTACGTATCCGCATCCTTGTAACATCCGCCTTCATCTTATTCCAATCGTAGTTAGAGGCTTGTCCCCCTGTAACTGTCATTAAATCAGTCTTAAATGGTATAGCATTTTCTTTTTCCGCAGTGTTAAGCAAAAGCTCAATGCCTTCTTTTATCTCCATAGCCGTTTGTAGCATCAGGTACTTTCCCTGATCCAAGCTAGGATTGCTTCCATCGCTTTGCACAAGGGCCGAAACCAAGTCCGTGAAAGAAAGCTCTTTGCCCAGTTCCCTTTCTATTTTTTGCTTAAAGGCCCAAAACCTTTCTCCGCTTGTAGGAAAAAGAACAGAAGCATTCCAAAGACCTGGTATAATAGAAGGAAGTGTTCGTATTCCTTCAGCTTTTATAGCTTTGCTTGTGCAAAGGTTTAAGCCTTCAGAGGAACCTGCCCTGTCGCAAAGGCGGCCAGCTTTTAAAGTCCCCGTCCCCACAAGGGCGCTTATAAAATCAGGGGCCCCACAAAAAAGAGGTGTGTCTTTACAAATTAAGGGACTATTAAGTTTTTCTGCTGCCTCCAAAGTTATTGTACCAGCTTGCTCTGCGGGTTTTGCAAAAGGAGGCAGCTTTTCTAAGTCATTTTTGCTAAGACCGCACTCTATGGCTTCTTCTTCCGTCCAATAGGCTTGCAAGAATCGGTCTTCGGGCAAAATCGTCAGGGCCCTTTTTGTCAGCTGGTAGATTAAAAACTCTGGGCCAGAAAAAATGTGTGAAGTCTCCTGATAAGTGGAGCTGAATTTTTTCTTAAATTGTAGCAACCTAGGTAGGTAAAGGGATTGTATTGCTACTTTTTCACTTGCTGCTTCGTTCCAAGCTAGGGTTGCCCCCTTTTCTGAGACCAAAGTGGGCCCGTTACCGCTTATGCAAAGTCCCCGAACCTTTTCTAAAGGGATTTTTTTTTCTTTAAGTTTATCTTCAATTATTTTTATAGAGGCAGAAAGCGAATCGAACCATTCAAGGGCTGAAAAATCTGTAAATCGTTTTAAAAAAGCTAGTCTTGCGTATGCAAGAACCTGCCCCCTTTTATTAATTAATGCAGTTTTAAGAGAAGAGCTTCCTATATCTGCAACAAGAACAGAATCTTTTGCTGCTATTACTTCCATTTAATCTCCAAAAGAAAAGCGCGGAAATTGTTTCTGCTCAATTTCCGCGCAAGGAGCAAAAAAATTATGAATCCTGATTTTAAGCCAGTGGGTCACAATTGCTTGGACTTGAAACTGGAGGATCCTGAGTTTGGGCATCTTTAGTCTGAGCTGGTCTGCTTGCCTTTATCATCTTGTCAATTATGGTGCGGTTGTCAAGCAGGTCGCTCAAGGACTGTTCGTGATGCAACCTTGTTATTACGTTTGCAAAAAGACCGGAGACGTTTGTTGAAATATACCATTCACGCTTTAAAAGTTCTTCGTGATATACGGCATTTGTACCGATAATGCGGTAGAAAAGTCCCTTTTGGTATGCTTCATCAAACAGTGGGATTGCGTTTCCTGTAAAGAAGGGTAAACTAATGGCCGCAATAACTTTTGTGGCTCCCTGTTCGTGCAAAAAGCCCATAGCCTTGAGCAAAGTTCCGCCTGTTCCTAGCATATCGTCTGCTAAGAAGGCAACCTTTCCCTTTACGTCTCCCAAAAGTTTTATGCTTTTAATATTAGTGTTCTTTGCATCTTGTGTAACTATTGAATAGTCCCTTTCCTTATAAATCATTGCTAGGGGCTTTTTAAGACCAGTTGCATAGAATTTGTTGCGGTCAATGGCCCCTGTATCTGGGCTGACTACTACAAGGTCTTCTTTGGTAAGGTCTAACAGCTTAGAAAGTTCCCGTATAATCTGGTAGGAAGCATGTAGATTTTCGAGGTGAGTGTGGCTAAAGGCATTAACAATCTCCCTTGAGTGTAAGTCCAAGGTGATTATACGCTTTACTTCCATACTTTCGTAGATGTGGCCCAAGAGGGCTGCTGTAAGACCTTCTCTTCCCTTCTTCTTGTGCTGTCTACTGTAGGGGTAAACCGGAACGACTAATGTTATCTGTCTAGCCCCTGCTTGACGAACTGCGTCAATTGCAACGAGTAGGCTCATTACATGGTCGTTTACGCTAAGCTTTTGAACAGTTTTTCCGTCATTTAGGGAAATTGGCTCGTGGTTTTCTACATCTTGAAAGATAAAAACATCTTTTCCCCTAATGCACTCGTTCAGTTCGCATTTGAATTCACCGTTGGCAAAGTAGGTAAACCTTGTATTAACCTTAAACATTGGCGGACGATACTTGTCTATCATTCCACGGATGCAAAGGTCACTGGTGCGCAAATCGTTGTCAAGGTTAATTTGCTGAACTAAATGTTCTTTGTCTAGGTTGTAGCGTTTTGAAATGACATCGCTTTTTAGAGTGAAGCGGTGTTTGTACATGTGGCGCAGGTGGGTTATCACTTCGTTAGCAAAGGCTTCCCCGCCAGGACAGGCGACCACTGCAAGATCTGTAGGCTCAGAATACGGCATTAATCTATACCCCTTAAAAATTTATATTTCTATACTACACTATTTGCCCCCTTTTGTTCAAGGGCACCTAGAAAAACTTGATTTATGGTCTAAGCCCTATAAGTGAATTACAGACAAAAACTGCCCCTGGCTTTTTTTTCTATCGGTTTAAGAAAGTAAGTAATAGTTGCAAAGCCCTTACACAAACTTCTGTGCAGGGGATACTGTCCACAAGGCTATGAGGGGGGTAGCCCCTGTGTTTTCTAAAGTGTGGGGGACGCTGGCGCTAAAGGTTATGCTGTCCCCTTCATTTAGGGGATACTCCTTGTTCTCGTAGTTCAATTTGCCTTGCCCGCTGATTATAATGCCCAATTCCTTACCTAAGTGCCCGTAGGAGCCACGATGGGTTTTTTCCCCTACAGGAATTGTAATTTGGTAGCTTTCTATAGAAAGTTGTCCATCTTTTTCTGAAGGGGTGGACACTTCCTCATAGACTATGTTTTCCTCGTGCATAGTCCTACGCTCGCCTTTTCTGATGATAGAAATAGGGCGGGCACGGTTGTACTCTTCAAAAAGATATTCTAAGTTTATTTCAAGAACACCGGCCAATGAAAGCAGTGTGTCTATGGCAGGGGAAACCCTGTTGCGCTCAATCTGCGAGACCAAAGATTCGCTTACCCCTGCTTGCTGGGCTACAGCTTTTAGCGTCAAATGCTTGTGTTCCCTGATCCTACGGAGTTTTTCACCAAAGTGGTATATTTTTTTCCCTTCAGAAGATAGGTTTTCCTGTTCGTTTTCTTCCATAATATTACTCTCCGTTCTTTGCAAAAGAATCGTTCTTCTGTTTTTCCTGATCTTTTTCCATTACAAAACGAATGAAAAAATCTTCCAGAGTTTTTTTGGGACCTGGTAAGTGTAGCCTTTTTCTTGCGCGTGCATTGTCCCTTCGTACTGTGTAAAGCAGGTAAAAGTCCCTGTAGTCAAGGCTGACATCTGTTTTTACGTGTTCATTCAGGTAAGCACCCACTTCATCACGTCCGATAGCCTTTACCCCTTGCTCGCTTAAAATGGCACGTAGTCTCATTATCTGTTCGTAAGAAATTCCAAAGAGGAATTCCTCCATAGCCTGAGAGATTTCTGCTTCCCCAAGTTTTTCTTTTATAAAGTGAGCCCACTGACTGTCCATCTGTATGCTGACTAAAAGAAGCTCGCTTGTACCCATCATGGTACCAAAGGCTGGGGCCAAAGACCGGCGGGCAGTCCAAACCTTTTGCAAAACAGGCGCTATGTCGCTGATTGTTTGGTCAGACCTGTGTTCCCACAAGATAATAAGCATGTTGGCAAGTTCCCGCCGTAAATCAGTATGAAGCGTTTCATCGCGGATCAGGTTTAAGTATACGTCTTCTGCCATCAAGGTGAACATCATAGAGACGGTTTCGTCATTGTACTGGTCTACCTTTTTTTTATCCATCTTTGCCCAGTCCCGGGCTAATTTGCTCATGGAATAGAAGGTGTGGATTTTGGCAACAAGAAAGCCCTTGCCAAGAATAGCCTTTGAAGGCAAGTGTAAGACTGTGTCACCTTCTTCGTGGTAGTTTATAAGGGATTCTACCAAGGCTTCGGGGGTGCGGATACTCGTTGTTAGAAACGTTTTTTCCAGTAACGATGGAAACTGGCACATAGCTACTGAAAGCTGTCTTAAATCGTTAAGACGTTGCTGCAGCGAGTCAAGTCGATCTGGGGCATTTTTCTCCAAAGCAGCTAAAAGTTCATCTACTAGCTGTTCCTGATACTTTGTTAAGACTATGATGCCTGTGTTTATGGAACTTTTAGACAGTTCTTTTTCGTCAAAGAATGAGTCTATGCTAACTGGAGTATATTCAAATGTTTGGGGATTTTGCTTTTCTTCCACTATTATTTCCATACCTCTTGAAGGGGTATTTTTTATTTTAACATAAAAAAATACAAACGTCTAGAATTTGATTGCTTTTAGCAAAAAGAAAATACTCGACTAGCGTAAGCGTAGCGAAGGGGGTGGAGGAACCTATAAATGGTATAGATTCCTCTATAAACTTAGAATGAAAGTCAGACCTTAAAGCAGGCTACCCTGTGGTCAGTCCCCTCTTTTCCGTGCTGAACGAGGGGAGGCTGGCTCAACTTGCATTTTTCCATGCGGCAGGGACATCTGTCGTAAAAGTAGCAACCTGGTCTCTGCTGATTGGGAGAAGGTACATCCCCGTTTAGTATTATCCTTTGACGCTTTTCTTCTGCAATGGGGTCAGGGATCGGGGCTGCTGAAAGAAGGGCCTGCGTGTAGGGGTGCAAGGGGGTAGAGTACAAGTCCTTATAGTCTGAAATTTCTACAATCTTACCCAAATACATAACGGCAATCCGGTCTGAAATGTATTTTATTACCGCTAGGTCGTGGGCAATAAATAGGTAGGAAAGTCCCATCTCTTTTTGAACATCTTTAAATAGGTTTAAAATTTGGGCTTGAATTGAAACGTCAAGGGCAGAAACTGGTTCGTCAGCTAAAAGAAGCTTTGGCTTTAATGCAAGGGCACGGGCAATACCGATTCTTTGCCGCTGTCCGCCTGAAAACTCATGGGGGTACCGGTTTTTAAAGAAGGGTGAAAGTCCCACTAATTTCATCAAGTGGTCGATTCTCTGGTCCAAGTCCCTGTTGCTTATCTTTAGGAGTCCCTTTTTCCTGAAAATTTTCAGAGGTTCCCCGATAATGTTTGCGGTTGTCATCCTGGGGTCAAGTGAAGAGTAGGGGTCTTGGAAGACCATCTGCATTTCTTGTCTTGCTGCAAGCAACTCATTTTTGTTCATCTTGCACAAATCTTTTCCATTTAAAAGCACTTGACCGGCTGTAGGTTTATAAAGTTGGGCCACTGCACGGGCAACTGTTGACTTTCCGCAGCCGGATTCCCCAACAAGACCCAAGGTCTCACCCCTTTTTATCTCAAAAGAAAGACCGTCCACTGCATAGACATAGCCTTTTTTGCCAAAAAAATCTTTTGAGGCAACAGGAAAGTGCATTTTTAAATCTTTTACTTCAAGAATATTATCGCTTCCGTTCATTGTGTTCTCACTCATTTTGCTCCTCCCTCTGCAGACATGGCGTTTTCTGCCTGAACAATATCTTTGTCCTCTGAATCCTTTATGTAGAGCCAGCAGGAGCAGGTGTGTCCGTTTCCAAAGTCCTTTACAGGCGGGTACTTTTTTTGGCAGATAGCCATTGCCCTTCCGCAACGGGGGTAGAAGGGGCAACAAGGGGGTAAGTCTATTACGTTTGGCGGAGTTCCTGGAATTGAATACAGGCGGTCGTCAAGTTCCCTGTCAAGGCGGGGAATGGAAGCAATGAGCCCTTGCGTGTAGGGGTGCATGGGGTACTTAAAGAGTTCCTTTGTAGGGGCCCTCTCTACTGTGCGGCCTGCATACATAACGTTTATAGTGTCACACATACCTGCAACTACACCCAAAGAATGGGTAATCATAATTACAGCAGTTCCAAGCTTTTTAGTAAGGTCCTTCATCAGCTCAAGGATTTGGGCCTGAATTGTTACGTCTAGGGCTGATGTCGGTTCGTCCGCTATAAGAATTTCAGGGTTGCAGGAAAGACCCATAGCTATCATAACGCGCTGTCTCATTCCTCCTGAGAACTGGTGGGGGTAGCAGTCTATTCTTTCTTCTGCTCCTGGAATGCCTGCAAGTTTTAGCATTTCTATTGCCTTGTCGCGGGCAGCTTTTTTGCTTAAGCCCTGGTGGAGCATAATTGTCTCAATCATCTGAGTTGATATTTTTAAGAAAGGGTTAAGACTTGTCATTGGATCCTGGAAAATCATGGAAATTTTGTTTCCCCTGATTTTGCGGATTTCCTTATCTGAAAGCTTAAGTAGGTCTTGATCGTGGAAAAGAACCTGACCATTTTTTATTTTTCCTGGAAAAGAGACTAGGTTGATTATGGAAAGGTTTGTAACGCTTTTCCCTGAACCGGATTCTCCAACGATTCCCAAAACCTCTCCCTTTCTAAGGTCAAAGTTAATTCCGTCAACTGCCTTTACGACACCGGCATCTGTATAAAAGTATGTGCGCAGGTCCTTTACCTGTAATATTTTTTCGTCAGTCACAATGTGCTCCTTATACCCTGTTCTTGCTCTGGGGGTCAAATGCGTCTCTTACACCGTCTCCTAAGAAGTTCATGGCGAAGAGGAAAACTGTCATTGTCACAGCTGGAACAAGAAGAATCCAAGGGTAAAGCTCCATGCCCTTTACCCCGTCAGAAACGAGGCTTCCCCAAGAGGCTAGTGGGGCTGAAACCCCAAGGCCTAAGAATGAAAGGAAACTTTCGCTCATAATGAATTCCGGTAAGGAAAGGGTTGCGTATGCTATAATGATACCTAATGTATTTGGCAGCAAGTGGCGGAAAATTATGTGTGAGGGGCTGGCTCCCATGGTAAGGGCTGCCTGAACATATTCTGAATTTTTAAGGCTTATAAT
>CAJOQA010000315.1 GCA_905236465.1 uncultured Treponema sp. | reverse complement strand
AGCGAAGTCGAAACAAGCGAAGTACTAGCTTGGAAAGGCTATCTTCTACTTATCGTCCCAGAGTATAATTTCAGGCGATGCCGTATCCAGTTGACCTAAGTTCAGGGTTGCTCCACCAGTAAATACATGGAAACCATCATATAAGTTTTGCCAGGCAGCGGCAGGAACAATTTCACTTTGCTCCCAATCCTTGTTAGAAGAAGCGATTTTCTTTGAGCTTATTATAATTCTTGCGTTAAGACCTAACGAAGGCCAGTTGAGCTTGTCAACTTCATTGTATTCTTTCATATTGAAATTCCAGCCCAAGGAAGCTGAAAAAATGTTAGTGCCGCTCTCATTGCTTATTCCAACTGCAAAGGCTGTATCAAATACAAAGTTTTGAAAAGTTGGAAAAGACAAGTCTCCGCTAAAGCCCCCGTTTAGTCTTCCCAAGTTAAAAAGAGTTGAAGCAAAGGAGATACGGGGCGTAAAAGCTGAAGGGAAGCCACTTGAATCAGATGAATAATCTAAGCCCTTTACATCATAAGAATCTCCTAAGGGCTTACCAATATTAAGAAAAGCCAAGCCAAACCTAGGATTTTTTAGGATGCCAAGATTGTGCTTAAAAAGATACAGAAGACCTAAATCAGCCCCCAAGGTAAAATCGTTGCCGTTAGCAAAATAAAAACCTGAATACAAGTTTGCCCCAACAAACAAGTTTTCAGTTACATCTTTAGAAAGCCCCAGGTGCACAACAAGGGAATCCCCAAGATCCGCCCTCATGTCATCCGCAAAAAGAGCTTGTGTTGAAGTTGAAAAAACAAAGTACTTAGTAGGAATCAAAAGACCTGCCTGCACTCCCCAGCCAAAAGTATCAAAAGAAGCTGCATCAGCATCGCTATTGCTGTCGTAAAGAAGGCCTGCACTTAGGTTTAAGACAGACCGCTGTTCCTTTGCGGTAAGGGCAGGATTATAGACTATGCTGGCCGGAACTGTATATGGAGACTTATTAAAAGTATTAAAAAGAGGCCCACCGCTTGCAGAAGCTGAACCAGATAAAAGTTCTGGATTTGTAAAGCGTAGCATATCTTCTCCGCCAAAGGGAGGGTTATAAGCAAAAAGACTTGCACTTGTTAGCATAAAAGCCGCAAGCAAAAGATTTTTTTTCATTATTTTTCTCCTTAACTTAGGATATTTTTTTCTAACAGAATATAGAAAAAACGTCTAAATTTCAACTGAAGAAAAGATTAAAAAGCCCTATGCAAGAACAAAAAGGTATTTATAACAAAAAATTCAATTTTTCAAGGCTTTTTCAACACTTATTATGATATCCTCAGGGGTACTTGCCCCAGCCGTAATCCCAACACAAGAAAGGTGAAAAAAGTCTTCAGGAATTTCGTTAGCATCTTCTATTAAGCAAGCCCTAGGGCAAATTGTAAGGGCGGTTTCATAAAGCCTTCGTGTGTTCGCAGAGTTTTTTCCCCCAACAACAAGTATACCTTCTACCCTGCCCCGTAAGAGCGACAAGGCATCCTGTCTTTCTTTAGTTGCAGAACAAATGGAATCGAAAACTTTTATCTTCGGGTTCTTTTTAACAAGTATTTCCTTTATTTTTGCAAAGTCTTCCTGACTAAAAGTTGTCTGTGCTATTAAAACAGAAAGTTCAGGCAGGTCAAGAGACAAGGCCTGCTCTGCGTTTTCTACAACCATTGCCCTGTTTTGGGCAAAACCTGAAATTCCTGTAACTTCTCCGTGATTTTTATCCCCTGCTATTATTACAGTGTAGCCTTTTTCTGCCCATTCGGCAGCCCTTTTTTGGCTTAAATGCACGCGGGGGCAGGTAGCATCAACAATGCAGGCCCCCCTTTCTTTTAGTTTGCATAAAATTTTTGGGGTAGTCCCGTGCGCCCGTATTATTACTAAAGAATCAGGGCCCAGGCAGGAAAAATCACTTTCATCATTCCCAGAAAGAACTGTAAGCCCCTTTTTCTCAAGGGAAGTCATCACTAAAGGATTGTGAATGAGGGGACCAAGGGCAAATACCCTTTTCCCCTGATTTTCTTTAAGGGCGGCTTCAGCAGCTTCAACTGCCCGCCTTACCCCCATACAGTAGCCTAAAATCTTAGCTCTAATAACTTTCATGCAGATGAGTATACTAGTTTTCGTTCTCAAATTCTACAAGGCGCTCTTTACCATAAAGTTT
>CAJOQA010000314.1 GCA_905236465.1 uncultured Treponema sp. | reverse complement strand
TATGAATCTTACGGTTGGCAAGTTCTTCGTGGTTCCATGTACAATGTTGGAGAAATTGCTGACTTAGTAAATATGGCAAAGGGTGAAAAAGACAAGCCTACCCTTATCATCCTAAAATCTGTTATTGGAAAGGGTGCCCCTAAACAGGGAACCGCAGATGTTCACGGTGCCCCTCTTGGAGCAGAAGGCATAAAGGAAGCTAAAAAGACCCTTGGTTTGCCTGAAGACAAGGACTTTTACGTTGTTCCCGAAGCCTACTCTTTCTTTGAAGAAAAAAGGAAGGAATTTGCGGCTGCAGAAGAGGAATGGCAAGCTGAGTTTAAGGCTTGGTCAGAGGAAAATCCTGATCTGCGCAAAAAATGGGACTCTTATTGGAATGCAGAGCAGACAGGAGAAGCTGCTGCTCCAGAGTACAAGGTTGGGGACAAGCTTGCAACCCGCGATGCTTCTGGAAAGAGCTTGAACTGCATGGCTGACCGCTTTGAATGGTTAGTAGGCGGTTCTGCTGACTTGCAGGGACCAAATAAGACTAAGGTTAAGAATGATGATGGCACCTATAACAAGGATAACCGCAAAGGTCGCACTATTGAATACGGTATCCGTGAGTTTGCTATGAGCCAGGTAATGAGCGGTATAAACCTGCACGGAGGTCTTAGGGCATTTGGCGCAACCTTCCTTGTATTCAGCGACTACCTGCGCCCATCATTACGTGTTGCAGCCCTTAGCAAGATTCCAAACATCTATGTATTTACCCATGATTCAATTTATGTTGGAGAAGATGGCCCTACCCACCAGCCAATAGAAACTTTAGCAGCCTTGCGCTGTATTCCAAATGTTGAGGTTCTAAGACCAGGCGATGCAGAAGAAAGTCAGGTTGCATGGGAAATGGCGCTGGAAAGTAAAGACCATCCAGTTTGTATGGCCTTTTCAAGGCAGGCCCTTGCTGTTTACGAAAAAGAGGACAAAGACTGGCAAAAGAATGCCCGCCGTGGTGCTTACATTGTAAAGAAGGGATCAGATAATCCTGATGTCACTATTCTTGCAACAGGAAGCGAAGTTGACATGGCTTTGGATGCTACAAAACTTGTTACAGACAAGAGTATCCGTGTAGTTTCTGTATTTGACCTAACAAAATTCAGCAATGATGAAAAATTGCAAAAAGAAGTCATTGGCAAGGCAAAGAGGGTAATTGTAGCAGAAGCAGCTTCTAAAACAGGTTGGGAGGCTTTTGCAAAGAAGGGAGACCTCTTTACACTTAATAACTTCGGGGAATCAGGTCCTGCAACAAAAGTAGCAGAGCACTTGGGCTTTACAGCAGAAAAACTTGCAGACCTAATTAAGAAATAGTTTTCTTAAGCATACAGGGGGCGAAAGCCCCCTTGTTACCCCTTCTCTTATCTGCTATAATAGCAAACTATGTTCAATAGTTTAACAGGAACAGTTACAGAAAAATCTGAGCAGAAAATTTTTTTAGAAACTCATGGAATTGAATGGGACATTATTTGTCCTGATATGGATATCCAAGCCCTTCCTGAAGCAGGAAAAAGCGCAAAGGTCTATGTTTGGCTACAACATACGGATGCTTTAATGAACTTATACGGCTTTGCAAGCAGTTCAAGCAGGCAGCTCTTTTTTGACCTTTTAAAAGTTGACGGCATAGGGCCAAAGGGAGCTGTAAAAATAATGAGCAGTATCAGTGCCGAAAGCCTTGATTCAATTCTAGAAAGCGGTTCAGTGGAACAGTTGCAAAAGGTGCCAGGTGTTGGCAAAAAGACTGCTGCAAAAATGTTACTTGCTTTAAAAGGAAGGCTTTCCCTTCAAGACACAAGCTCTGTTTCTTCTAAACAAACGCTCTCACCTTATGAAGATGTTATCGCCTCCTTTGTAAGTATGGGCTACGAAAGAAAAAGTGTGGAAAGCGTAGTTTCTAAAATCAGTCAAGAAAAAGAAAAAGATTCGGATTTTGCAAAAAAGACTAAGAGTCAAAAAGAAGACAGTATC
>CAJOQA010000313.1 GCA_905236465.1 uncultured Treponema sp. | reverse complement strand
CTTCGTCAAAAAATCCGCGTTCTTTCTTCATATGGAAATTTTAGCATGTTTGAATTTCTTTGTAAATTCAGGGGAGTTTTTCGAGGTTGCCTATACTTGCTATTGCTAACAAAATCCCTACTGATTTTTTTGACCTAGCTTAAATTCTTTTTAGTTCGTAGTCACGGCTACCTAGACCTATTTCCTGACTATGGGAAAGACAGGATTCCCACTCTGTATCAGGGTGGACCATGTGAAAGTGGTCATGATTTTTGTCACTTTCCTCAACTTTTGCTAAATTCTTTGCAAGTTCACTTTCAGCAACAACAGGCTGCTTATTCACTAAATCAGCACAGGCTTGGTCTAATGCAACAGGGTCAAAACTTGCTAACATTCCAACATCAGGAACAATCGGAATATCATTTTCTGCATGGCAGTCGCAGTTAGGGGAAACATCACAAATCAGGCTGATATGGAAGGTTGGTCTGTTCTGGCATACAGCAAGAGCATATTCGGCCATTTTGTAGTTTAGCATTGCAATTGAATTGCTAAAGTCAGCGCTTATCGCATCTTTAGGGCAAACTGCCAAACAACGCCCGCAGCCCACGCATTTATTCTGGTCTATGCTGTATTTTTTGTCAGGGCCCTTTTGTGGGGCTTCGTGAGCACAAATGCGGAAACAGGCGCCACAGCCTATACAAGCTGCGCTATCTACATGGGGCTTACCATCGCAGTGCTGCTCCATTTTTCCAGCACGAGAACCAGACCCCATTCCAAGATTCTTTATGGCTCCGCCAAAACCTGCCATCTCGTGTCCTTTAAAATGATTTAAAGAAATAAGGACATCAGCATCCATAATGGCATGACCAATTTTTGCATCCTTTACATATTTTTGATTTATGGGAACAATAGTCTCATCAGTTCCCTTGAGACCATCAGCTATAATCACATGGCAACCAGTTTGCAAAGGAGAAAAACCATTTACATAAGCAGTATCTAGATGGTCTATAGCGTTTTTTCGGCTACCGACATACAAAGTATTGCAGTCAGTTAGGAAAGGCTTTCCGCCACGTTCCTTTACGTAATCGGCTACAACCTTAGCATAATTTGGCCGCAAAAAGGCAAGGTTCCCATATTCTCCAAAATGAATTTTTATGGCCGCATATTTCTCTGTAAAATCTATATTTTCAAAACCAGTGCTTTTCATAAGGCGATGAAGTTTTTGCAGCAAATTCTCATTACCAGTAGCGTGAAAATTTGTAAAATAAACAGTAGATTTCGACATAAGTGACTCCTTTAAGCAAAGTGTTTTTTTTCAATATCCAAGTTAAACAACTTTTCTGCCCCCACAGTAGAAGGCGGACCGTGTCCTGGCATTATAACAGTATCATCTGTTTGGGAAAAAATCTTTTTTTCAATGTTTCCCGCAAGAACCTGCTTAAAATACTTTCCGCTAGTCTCCCCTATTATCCCGCAGGCAATAACATCACCGGTAAAAAGAATACCACCGATTTTGTATACCATAGAATCAGCTGTATGGCCTGGTACTGAAAAATATTCAACATCAAAACCGGCAACATTCAAATGCCCGTCCCCCAGAATAACACAGGCTTTGCTTCCGGTAATTTCGTAGTCAGAAGCATAAATTGCGGGTGAATAAATTTTAGAAAGGGTTGAAAGCGACCTGATGTGATTTCCGTGATTATGGGTAACCAAAATCGTCGTAAGCTTATAGCCCCCCCCTTCAATCTGATTTATGAGTTGTTCATTTATAGTGCAGGGGTCAATTATCAGGGCTTCCATAACGTTTGGGTCATCATTTACAACTAAATAGCAGTTTGTAAAACCTTCAAGGCTTAAGTGGTAGTATACTTTCACAAAGTTCCTCCTCCCTCAAGATTATCACTATAATCATCGTCATGAACTTTAGCCCCAAAGTCACCCATAAGGCCACCTTTATTTCGGTCACTTAACGATTCCCTGGTGTTAGAAAGCTTAAAGCCCACGCCTTCCCTCATGCTTTCATAAAAAACGGTTTTCTTTAGGTTGCAGTTATTCATAGAAGTATTCATTAAAACAGCCTTAATAAAACGACTATTATACAGATCTGAATCATCAAAACTAGACTGATACGCAGTTATCCCGTTAAAGTTTGTATGAATCAAGTCGCTGCCAGTAAGCAGGACATGGACTAGCTTAGAACCTGAAAACGAGGAGAACTGTATGTTGCTGCCTAAAATACTGCAATCGGTAAGCGTAGAAAAATTGAAGGTGCACATTCTCATCCTGATATTATCTGCATGGACATTTGTAAAAGTGCAGTTCTGAAAATTACAGCCATAAAGTTTTTTTCCATCAAGGTTAAGGTTATCTATTGGGAAACCGCTGGCATTCAGCCCCACAATCTTGTCGTGAGTTCTAAAGAAATGATTAAGCTTCTTCTTTACTTCAAGGATATTCGGTGTGTGCTCAAAGCAAAAATCTGAAGTTTCTTTTAAATTTCCTTTTTCATCTATTGAGGAGATTGAATTCTTATTGCACCCCGGGTAGTGGCACTTGTTAAAAAGATACATATCTATATGTTACGCTATTGAAAACATTTAGTCAAAGGGTTAAAATAGCTTTTATGTGTTGGAAATGCGGAAAAACATCAATCATACCATCTCCCATCCCCCGCTCGGCTGAATGCCCCTTCTGTGGCAGTGATTTACATTCATGCAGGAATTGCAACTTTTATTCCCCTGGTAGCCATTACGACTGCCACGAAAGCGTAGATGAAAACGTAAAAGATAAGGAAAGGTCAAACTTTTGCCAATATTTTTCCTTTAATGGTTCTTTAGCAAATTCAGTATCAACAAACTTACAGCAAAAAAAAGATGATGCAAGAAAAGCATTTGAATCTTTATTCAACTGACAGAAATGACGAAAAAAAATGGACACTAGTAATCAAATAGATTTCGCTTTTTTAGACAGCGGCACCGGCGGAATTCCATATATGAAAGAAGTGAAAAAATTGTATCCTCAAGCATCTTGCCTCTACTTGGGGGATACCGCAAATTTTCCCTACGGACAAAAAGAAGCAGATCAAATAACAGAATGTGCCTCACATGCCGTCAACTTTATTATAAAAAAATGGAATCCCAAAGTACTTGTCATTGCCTGCAATACAATCAGCGTAACATCCCTTCCACAGCTAAGGGCTACGTTTCGGAATCTTCCCATAGTAGGCACTGTTCCCGCAATCCGCCTAGCAGCAAGGACCAGCCATAACAAAAATATAGGGCTTTTGGCAACTAACGCAACAGTAAACCACCCCTACAATAAAAAACTTATCAAAGACTTTGCAGCTGACTGTAAGGTTTTTAGCAGGGGGGACCCTGATCTTGTTTCTTTTATAGAACATTCATTTTTTACGGCAAGCCTGCAAGACCGCCTGAATGCGGTAAAGGGGGCCGCCTCTTATTTTGCATCGAATCAGTGTGACACGATAATTTTAGGTTGTACCCATTTTACCCACATGGCAAATGAAATACAGCAGGCAGCAGGAAAAGGTGTTCAGGTAGTAGACAGCAGGAATGGGGTTGCCCGTCAGGCTCTTAAAATGCTAAGGGCTACAAAAGAAAGCGGGCAAACTGGGCTTTCAAAAGATGACCAAACTTTTTTTGTAACAGGAAAACTTTCCAGCCTTCAAGAAAAAGAATACAGGCAGCTTTGCACAGCCCTGTCAATTCCTTGGGGCGGTTCATTTTTTAAGGAGTAAAAGCATTTTATGGCAGAAAAAAAAATAGAAATCAGGACGGTAAGTGAAAGTGATGCAGAGTTTCTTCTTGAAATTTATGCCCCTTACGTAAAAAATACGGCAGTCTCTTTTGAAATGCAAGTTCCTTCCTTGGAAACTTTTAAGGAAAGAATCAGAAAAACTATTTCCTTAGGCTACCCGTATTTTGTTGTCCTTGTCGATGATAAAATTGCAGGTTATGCCTTCGCAAGTCCCTTCAACGAAAGAAAGGCTTACGAAATCAGCGCAGAGCTTTCAATTTATATTCATGCTGATTTTCACGGATTGGGAATTGGCAGGCTTCTCTATGCCAAATTGGAAGAAAGTCTTAAGAAAAAGGGAATTGTAAAAGTTTACGCCTTGATTGCAGCCACGCCCCGTAACCCTGACAAATACCTTACACAAGCAAGCTTACTCTTTCACACAAAATTAGGTTTTTCTGTAGTCGCAAGATTTTCTGCCTGCGCAAAAAAATTTGATAATTTCTATGACGCAGTTTACATGGAAAAAACATTGCAAACCATTCCAAGGCAGAGTCAAAATCCTGAAGTCATGGACGTTTACGACAAGCATCAAATTCCAACAGGGCTTACCTGCTGCAGGGGAAAGTGGGAAAAGGGCAGGCTCAGGTCTATTGTCCATGTCTGCGTCTTCAATTCAAAAGGAGAACTCCTCATTCAGCACAGGGTGCAGGACAAGGAAAGTTGGCCAGGCCTTTGGGATATCAGCATAGGCGGTCACATTGACGCAGGAGAATATAGCCAGCAAGGAGCTCAAAGGGAACTTAAGGAAGAATTGGGTATTGAAGAAGATTTTTCTGACAGCCGCCCCGCCCTTACCCTTTCCTTTTCTGGCGGTTATGATAACTTTTACATCATCAAAAAAGATTTAAACACCGACGAGCTCATTCTGCAAAAGGAAGAGGTTCAAGAGGCAATGTGGGCAAGTGAAGAAAAAATACTGGAGCTTATAAAAAACGGCTCTTTTATTCCCTATAAGACAAGCCTTATAAAACTTTTATTCAACATGAATGAAGAAAACGGTGCCCACACAAAAAGAAATTTTTAGCAAGGAGTAACAATGCTTCCATTACACACGCATTTTATAGGTATTCCAGTACCTGAATCTTTATGTGATATTGTAAAAGAATCCCGAGAATGGATGACTTACGTCTACGGTTGCAAAAGTGGCTACGGCACACCGCCCCATATCACCCTAGTCCCACCATTTGCACTTGACAAGCAAAATACACAGAAGGACGTAGAGCTTGCTACAAGCAAGGCTTTAGAAAAGGCCATAGGGCTTTTTCCTTTGGAAGTAAATATTTCAGGTTTTGGTGCCTTTTCAGAAAGAACTGTATTTGCGGCAGTAAAAGACAGCCCCTCTTGGCAAAAGCTACATGAAATATTTATCTCTACATTTGCATCTGACTTTGCAGGGCAAGTGAAAAAATCAAAAAGACTTTTTTGTCCGCACCTTACAATAGCAAACAGGGACATTCCTTCTGGTACAATGGATGAAATACTTAAACACTTTGCCACAATGCAAGTTCAAGAAACTTTTGAAGCACGGTCAGTTTGCATCTATGTACGCACAAAAAGCGGCTCTTGGACTTGTGGCCAAGAAATAGGGGTATAGGCCATGCAAAATACAACGCTGTGTTACATAGAAAAAGATGGCTGTTACCTTATGCTGCACAGGGTAAAAAAAGAAAAGGATATAAATAAGGACAAGTGGATAGGAATAGGCGGCCACTTTGAAGAAAATGAAAGCCCCGAGGACTGCGTAAAACGGGAATGTCTTGAAGAAACAGGTCTAAACCTTTTGGAGGAGCGGTACTGTGGTCTTGTCACTTTTGTAAGTAACACGTGTGAAGGTGAATACATGCACCTCTTTCATGCAGAAAAATTTTCGGGTGAACTGAAAGAATGTGAAGAAGGTCTCCTTGAATGGGTTCCAATCGGGAAATTAAATGACCTGCCCCATTGGAAGGGAGATGAAATATTTATTAAGCTTTTACAGAGCAGGGTCCCATTTTTTTCATTAAAACTTGTTTATAAAAATGGGAACCTTACTCAAGCAATACTAAACGGAAAGCCTACAGAAATTCCTTCTTAAGAAAATCAAGGTCTAGCTCTGGATAAAGGACGTGCTTAGACAAAAGAAGCTTTACCCGCTCAGAACATTCTTTTTGAACAGCAGGATCCAACTCAATTTTTCCCTTAGCAGGTTTTCCTTCTTTTGTAAGACCCGCTTTTGTGCCTTTTAAAACTGCATCAATTATTGAAGCAACTTCTTCCATGTCCTTCTCATTCATACCAAGTGTCGTAAGTCCCGGAGTTCCAACACGGATTCCGCTTGTCCACCAGGCACCGTTTTTGTCATAAGGAAGGGCGTTTGCGTTAGCAGTAATACCACACTTAAAAAGCGCTGCTTCTGCCTGCTTACCGGTAAGACCGTAAGTAGTAACATCAATGAGCATCAGGTGATTTTCTGTTCCGCCTGTCTGAAGTTTCATTCCCTTAGCCTGACAAGAAGAAGCGAGGGCCGCTGCATTCTTTACGACATTTTCAGCATAAGTCCTGAAAGCAGGACTGTTAGCTTCTTTAAAAGCCAAAGCCTTTGCTGCCATAATATGACCTAAAGGTCCGCCTAAAACCATGGGGCAGCCCTTATTTACATAATCCTTGTATTCCTCTTTGCAAAGAATCATTGCACCGCGGGGACCGCGCAAAGTCTTGTGGGTTGTCGTAGTAACTATATCTGCCCATTTTACAGGGTCATTATCGCCTGTCCAAACTTTACCTGCAACCAGGCCCGCAAAGTGAGCCATATCAACCATAAGGGCTGCCCCACACTTGTCTGCAATAGCCCTAAAGCGGCGGAAGTCTATTTTCCTGGGGTAAGCTGAAAAACCTGTAAGTAAAATAAGGGGCTTAACTTCCATAGCCTGCTTTTCTATAGCATCGTAGTCTAAAAGT
>CAJOQA010000312.1 GCA_905236465.1 uncultured Treponema sp. | reverse complement strand
GTTGTAAAAGAAGAGCCTGTTCCTGCTAAAACAGAAGAGGAGGCTTATACCCCAATAGTCATACCTTCTGAACCTGAAAAAGAAGAAGCCTATTCTCCAATTGTTCTTGAACCAACTAATGATAAAGCACCGCCTGCTTCTAAGAGTGAGACAAAGAAAGTTGAAAAGTCCGAGCTAGTTTCAGTTCCTGCTGCTACAGGACTTGACTCTTATGTAGTTGAAGAAAAGGACCTTGCTAAAGCTAAGTACTATGTACAGATAGCACTTATGGAAGATAAAGAAGCTATAAGCAAGCTTATTAACAAGTACAACAAATATCCAATTGTACTTGTACCACGCAAGAATGCTTCTTATTCTGTACTTGTTGGACCTCTTTCCGAAGACGAATATGGCGTAGTACTTGAAAACTTTAAGTCCTATGGATTTAAGGATGCCTTTATAAAACGCATCCGCTAATTGTGCCTGCCTTTGTGCATAAGTCCTGCAAGGAAGCTAAAAGCGACTGGTGTGCAATTTGCAAGAAGATAGCGTTGCTGCTTCTTGTTGAAAGTATTTTTCCAGGGACGGAAAAATATTTTCTCTTTTTTGTGAAAAATCCTTGACTTTTATGTTAGGGCGTTCTATATTTACTAGAAGAGAATCATTTCTAGAAATCTACCGGGGGTGCACCGGTTTCGACAGATAGGAGTGATCCTGTGCTGCAGGTGAGGCTCTTGCTTGGTCTCTGATACAGGCAAAAACAATAACTGCAAAACGTAGAGAAGACGACGAGTCTGAAAACGCACAGTTAGCTCTTGCTGCTTAAGTGTAGCTGAGCCGGAACTTATGTTGCGCTGTTCCTAGCGATGTAAGATTCTGTCACTAATAGGGGCTTACTTGTCATTAGGTCTAGATTTTGGCAAGGAAATCTTTCTAGACTAAGGAGGCGACGCCTTTGAAGCCGCTACCGTCTCCCTACAATCACCTCGCTTCAATAAACCTGTAGAGGCGCTTGGTCAGCCTACTTGGACGGGGGTTCAACTCCCCCCATCTCCATAGCCTAAATCTTTGTAATACAAAGGTTTAGGCTTTTTTGTTTTTAGCACGCTAAGTAAAAAAAAGACCTGCTTGCTAGCAGGCCTTAGTATTAAACTGTACAATAGCTTTGCTTTTTTTATTCAATAGTTACACCGTGGCGTTTCTGCTGGAACCTCTTGAGCATGGCAACACCGTTTCTTTTATCATTATAGATAAATCCGCCGTTCCAATATTCAAGGGCTGCAAACAAAGCGTTTCCTCCGTCCTGGTCATCAGACTTCTTTGTGCGGAAAGATACGTAGTTTGCTAATTCCTCAAAGTTAGAATTATGCAGGCAGTCCATTCTTTTGTGATTGAATTCATTCCACTTTTCAAGATCTTTGAAACCTTCTCCCTCATCTTCTACAATGATGTGGGCATGAGTTGCGCTAAATGAATACCAAACATGAACTTTTTTGTTTACGTCACAATGGTTACCGTGCTTTACAGCATTCTTTATTACTTCGCTTATCTGCTGCTCAAGAAGATTTATTTCTTTAATCTCAAGAGGGGCAGACTGGACAATAAGAAGAGTAAAGTAACGAATTTGTCTAAAATCTGAAGGAAATTCCTTGTAAAGCATATTTGCTTTGTCAAACAATGGATCGTTACCATCAGAGCGAAGGTCTTTTATTTCTTCCATTTACTCTCTCCTTACTCGTTAATCATTAAAAGTGCTTCTTCTACACTGTTAGCAATAGGGAAGTAGCCCATTAACTTAGTAAGTTCAATGACTTTTTTAACGGATCCGTGAATGTTGGAAATGTACAGCTTCAAGTTCATTTTTTTGATAGTTGAACAAATATAAATCAATGCACCAATTCCAGAAGAGTCAATGTAATCAACTTGCTCAAGATTGATTATGAAAGACTTTACGTTCTTTTCTAGCATCTTCATAACAAGCTCTTTCAATTTGTAAGAGTTGTACAAGTCCATCTCACCATTGACGTCAATAATGTAGACTTCTCCGTTTTTCCTTATTTTAAGTTCCATAAGTTTTGCTCCTTATTGTACAATTTACTACTGAATCTTAATAACTAGTAGTGATTTATCATCATGCTGACTTACACTACCGCTGAAATTTTTTATATCAGCTTTAATAGTTCTTATGATATCCTTGCTAGGCTTATTTACATTTTCTGAAATAATTCTAAGTAAGGACTCCTTTGTATATTGTTGCCCCTTTTCATTTAAGGATTCAACAAGTCCATCTGTATATGTTATTATTATATCACCTTTTTTAACTTTTTTCACGTAATCTTTATATTCTGTTGTTTTTTCTACACCTATTGGCTCACTAGGTTCTGAAAGACAGGTGAAATTCTTTTCTTCAGCATCATAGTAGTATACAGGAATAATCCCTGAAGTTGCAAATTCAAGGGTTTGCTCTATAGGATTATAATTGATGAGGGCCACTGAACCAAAGTGATCCGTACTAAATGACTCGGCTGCAATGCCCCTATTTACCCAAGAAAGAATCTTACCAGCTGACTGTGTTGTGTTAATAACAAGCCTTAGCATAGCTCTTACCATAGTCATAACCAGTATGCTATTTATTCCCTTTCCTGCTATATCGCTCATTATGAAAGAAACCCTATCTTTGCGGGAAACAAGTATATCATAGTAGTCACCGCAGACACCCTCAGACTGTTCAAAGAGACTTGCAATCTGCGTTCCTGATATGATAGGTAGTTTTGCAGGGATAAGCATATTTTGAATTTTAGCTGAAATTTCAGCTTCTTTTGTTATCTCACTATGTTCGATTATATCCTTTACAGAAATAACATTTTTTATAGAAGCTGCTGCAAAGTCGGATAGGGTAGTGGCAGCCTTAAGGTCATCTTCTGTAAAGACTTCAGTTCCGCGTTTGCGGGCAAAAGCTGTAATGCCAATAACTGTATCCTGTATTTTCATAGGAACAATGATATATGAACCGCATTCAAGGAATTCTTCAGGTCCATTTTGATAAATTCTGTCATCTAATTCTGGCTTTGTGATGAGCTCAGGACGACCTGTTGTTGCGATAGAGCCAAAAATATTGTCTTTTAGGGGAAAAGATGCAAACTTAAAGTTAGTTGCGACACGAACAGGCTTGTGAGGCATATCTGAAGGTAGCTTATACGGAGGCGGGAAGTCTCCTTCAAAGGCCTTTACAGAAATTACATCTTCAAAGTCATCAATCATTAAGATTGCAGCACCATCGGCATTTATATGGTCTTTTATAGTTTTATTGATATACTCTAGGAAGCTAGACATTCCCTTGTCTGAAGAGTAAGCTTCTGCCGCATGAACCATGAAGTCACGGCTTACATCCAACAGTGTTAAGTCATGGGTAGAAAGCTCAACTGCCTTTTCTTCTGCAACCTTCAGCTGTTCGTTTACTTTTTGTGCGGCAAGATTTGCGGACTTTGGAACTAGTTTGTCGAATTTTCTAGGTTCAAAAGTACAGAGCATTATGCAGTAGGGTAATTGTAAAAAAGCCGCAAAAAACATGGTAATTGCATAGGTAGAAATAGCACTTTTGCTTTCGTTGCCAAGTAAAAGAGAAAAAGCTGTGGAAAAGTTTGTAAAAATTACAATTAAAAGGGATGCTATGGTTGTATAGCTAATCCGCGCAGAACTCTTTTTTTTGCTGACAACAAGAAGTATCAGCAAAATTATTGCGACCGTAGCTATTGCAAAAAGAGGTATATAAGCAAATGTGTCATCGAACGTCAAAATTCAACTCCCTGTACACTATTTCAATTATGCAAGTTATATTTTAGCATTGAAATATTATACCGTCAAGATTATCTCTTCTAATATCGGCAGTTTTATAATAGAATTTAAGAAGTTCTCTGTTTTGAGGCTTCTTTCATTTTTTTTCTTTCAAAATAATTCTTTATTCTGCCAAAAAAAGTGTTTTTGCTGTATATTTTCTTAAAATCTTTGGCTGCATCATCTAGGCTGAATTCATTTCCGAATTTTTTCTTGAGTTCATCCCAATACTTAATCAGGTAGATGTACAAGTCTGAAAGAGTTCTGTTTTTAAATAATCTTAATATATGGTAGGATTTTATAACGCTGATAACGGGCAGATAGACGTTTTCAAACCAGGACATCACTGCATCTTCAAAGGGGATTTCTTCATTTCTGTTCATATTTATGTAGTAGCGGTGGGTTATTATATGGTTGTAAATTACATCATATTGACCGGTTGAGCTAAAATCTAAGCACCAATAGTCTGTTATATCCCCAAAATTTGTTTCGCTGTAGAAAACCCTTTTTTCATAGTATATGACTTGAGCTTCCATCTGCTCTTTTGTTGAACCAGCCTTTAATTTTATTTCACTCTGCAAACTTACGACTTCTGCATCTAAAGTTTCCACTCCGCGGGACTTTGCAACAGAAACCCTGTGGTTGCCATCGCGGACAAAATACAGGCCCCCAAGTTCATACAGGGAAATAGCGGGAAGGGGGGTGCTCTGTATGTGGGCCATGTCGATATGTTCCCACCTGGACTTTAAAAATGAGCTTTTTGGGAAAAAGTGGTTGTCAAAATCCTTATATCTGCCTTCGCTGCCTACAATCAGCTTTATGGGGACCACCTGCATACCCTTGTAAACTTCATTTTTAGGTTTTAAGAGTTTTTTAATATCTGTAAAAGAGATTAGGGCGGCCTCTTCTGGGTTTAGGATGTGCTGAATCTCATTGAACAAAGCTTTTGAATGTGCCTTGTTAAAGTCATCATCTGTCTGTGCGGATGTTAATCGATCCACTTGAATCTCCTTTGGGATTTGAAAAATCTGGTGTATATTCAATTACTATATGGCTATAGGCGTTAACGACCGTAGTCTCGTGGCTTTTTGTAACGCGGGTAGCCTGTAAATCATAAAGATGGATATGACCGTGCACTAAAAGGGCAGGTTTGAATTTCTTAATGAACCAATTAAAACATTCAAATCCCTTGTGGCAGGGGTCCTCTTTGTCGTGAATGTGACGCGGTGAAGCATGAGTTAAGAATATATCAAGATATCGTCCGTACAATATTTTATTGAGAAGCAGGGCTGGCACCATCTTAAGTAGCTGAAAGAACATCTGCCTGTTCGTGTACTGATCCAAGCCGTTGTTGTAGCGGATTGAACCTGAAACCCCTGCGATAAGGAGGGGGCTCTTGTTTCCATCTGCCTTTGTAAAAAAGAGCTTTTTGTGGGCTATTACCTTATTGCTTACATAATCTGCCCCATGACCTCTCATGCTTGCCTGAACCTCATTCATCATAAGGCCCATGGCTTCTGCCTGGTTATGTGCCCTTTGCCCCTTATGGTATAGGGGAAAATCCTCCAAATCATGGTTACCGAATATAAAAAAAGTTGGTTTGCCCAAAGCATCAACTATGAAATCTACGTATTCCATAGAGAGATCCCCTGCGCAAAGAACGGCATCTATGTCCTTGTAGCGTTCTTGTACGCTGTTTGAATAGACCAGGGGGTCTACCTGATCGGAAACGCAGAGAAAGGTCATGCTAAATTCCTGCCTTAGAAAGAATTATCTCAAGCTGCTCCTTTCCGATAAGCACTATGGGACGGCCATCAGCAAATTTCAATGCTGTTGTAGAAAATCCTGAGCTTGAGAAAATTATCGCCTTAAAATAGTTTTGGTTTTTCACAGTATCAGCTATTTTTCTGATAACTGATTCTTCTACAGGTTCTGCTTCCCTATAGAATTCCACCAAGAAAATTTGCTTTCGTAAATTCATCCATGAGTCTTTTTTGTCCTCGGTTGCAAGAATCATACAGCCGTAGTTCGTGGATTCAATCTTTTGGGCTACAAGCTGGTATGCGGAATGTGCGGTTTTTTTACAGACTTCAGCAAATTGCTGGGGGGCAGATGTAAGGTATTCCTTGAGGCTGTCATTTGACTGTAAGTCCTTGTATTCATTCAATTTAGCACTTACATCCCTGAATTTTTTGTTGCGTTGGTTTATTTTTTCCCACTGCTCGATAGCCTTGTCGATTTTCCTGATTTTTTCGTAGCAGGCCGCAAGAAAATAGCGGGCGTACAGTGTTTCCTGACCGCTTTCATCTTTTGAGCAGCTGATTGCGTGTGAAAATTCTCCAATGGCGTTGTCTGTTTGGTCTACCATCATATAGCAGGAACCGCGTTCTATAAGGGCCCGCTGCCTATATTCCATGTCTCTTTCGCTCTTTTCAAATGCCTTTAAGGCGGCTGAATAATCCTTGTTTTCTTTAAGTATTTTACCTAAATAATAGTAGTTTGAAAAAGTTTCAGGGCTTAGCTTTATGGCTGTGTCTATTTCCTTCTTTGCTTCTGCAAACTGTTTTGACCTGAAAAGCATATAACCGAGTGCAGTATGGGCCTTTGAATGTTTCTTATTTAATAGAAGAGTTTTTTGATAGAAGGCAATGGCAGGAGCCGGTTGGTTAAGTTGCTCGTACATTTTTCCCACATTAAAGCAGTTTTCCGCATTTTGCGGTTCCTTTTTGGTGAGCAAAAGGTATTCTTTTACAGCATTCTGAGGCTCTTTGTATTTTGCATATAATTCCGCCATCGTATGACGGAATTCAATTTCAGGGATATCACCGTTGAAAATTGCGTTTTCGTTGACTGTTTTGTATTCCATAAAGGCTAGTTCTGTTTTTTTATCCTTTAAGTAGGCCTGTCCTAGCCAATAGTGGGCCAACATGTCACGTGGATTTTTTGCAATCATTCCTTTTGCGGCTTTTTCAGCTGCGTTATATTTGCCTGCCTTTATAAATTTTTGTACGCTACCCAATTTCTTAGGAGCTACCATGCTTTTTACTAAAACAATAGAAATAAAAATTATAAATGCAATCAGTACGCTGAATATAACGACTGTTGTTAGTGTCATTTCTTGTCTCCGTCCTATTTATAACTTAAAAATGCCATTTCTCTTATTTAGATTACCTTTTTTAAGCAAATATGTCAAATAGGCAATCAAGACAATCAATTTGAAAAAAGTCAGCATTTTTTAAGTAACTTTTTAGAGCTTTCCCATATTGAAATTAAAGGAACTATACCATATAATGATATGAAATGGCAACATAGGGCTACTATGCTTGAATATAAAATTGGAGGGGACTGCTTGCGATGAAAAAGAAAAAAAAGTTTATTGCTTATGTTCTCATAAATTGTATTTTTTGCTTTTCTTTTTGTTTTGGTCAGAATTCTGACTTTTTAAAAGGAGAGGACTTGTTTAGGCAGAATAAGCCGGAAGAAGCAATCCCCTTCCTTGTAAAAGCTGTTAAGGATGGAGCTGATTCAAAAGCGTATATCTATTTGGCTTTGGCTTATTACCAAACGAAAAACTACAATGAGGCTTTAGCAGTTTGTAACGAAGGAATGAATGTTCCCGATGCAAATCAGAAAATTATAGCGTATAATGCAGGTAATATAGCCTTTTCTATGGGAAACTATAGCGATGCAGAGCAGTGGTATACTATAGCCATTGCGGCTGATGAAGTTTATGCTTCTCCTGTGCTTAACAGGGCTAATGCTAGGCTTAGGGCCGGTAAATATGGGGAGAGTAGGGAAGATTATATAAAATACCTGGAACTTGCCCCTGATACTGAGCAGAGACCCCAAATAGAAAAGATTATAGGTCTTATAGATGTTGAGGTTGAGCGCATGCAAAGAGAAAACCCTGCCCAGGCTCTTATAATCCAAACCGGAAATGGAGGAATTGGAGGGCTTGGCGGTGCAGGAACGAGTCAAGCTGCGGCCCGGCAGGCAGAGGCGGATAGGCTTGCCAGGGAAGAGGAAGAGAGAAAAAGACGTCTTTTAGAGGACGTTGCAGCCTCATTACAGGGAACAACTACAGAAAATATGTCAGCAGGAGCTGAAGGAACGGTGGGATATGGCTACGAATCGGAACTCGAATAAAGAGGAAAAAGAAGTTAAGGAAACAAAAAGTTCAACAAGAAGAAGTACTACAACTAGGAAAAGTGAGGCTTCTTCTGATAAAACTATTGCGGATTCTTCTGCAGCAGAAAAAGCTGCAAGTAAAAGTCCAAGGACAAGAAGCAGAAGTACTAGCGCAAGTGAAAAAACAGAAAGTGCAAGTACTGTTAAGCCTAGAACAAGAAGTTCTACAAGGGCTACTTCTGCAGTTGCAGAGGAAAAAACTCCTGTAACAAGGGCAACTACTAGAACTGCTACTAGCAGGACTGCTACTACTAGAGCTACTTCTACTGCTAAAACTTCTACAACTAGAAGCACGAGAACCCCTTCTTCAAGGACGAGTACTTCTACGGCTAGTTCAAGTCTTTCCTCTAGAACAACAAGCCCTTCAAGGTTGTCTACTAGGACAGAGGAAAAAAGTTCTGCTACAAGAACTTCTCTTTTGTCTTCTACGACTTTGTCTTCTTCTGCTAAGGCAGAGCCTACAATAGTTGCGGATACGAGTAAGGCTGATGAAGAAAAAACGACAGTTGCGGAAAAAAGCCCAGCATCTTTTTCTTCTTGGCGTACAGCAGCTACCGTTACAACAGAGGCTAGCGCAGAGGAAAGTCCTTCTGGGGCAAAATTTTCTTCTTCTTTTGCAGATTCTTTTGCTTCTACATCTTCAGATTCAGAAAAGACCCTTGTAGCTGACGAAAAGAAGCCGGACAGTCAGGAAGAGAAAGAAGATACTGTTTTTGAAATGCCGGCTGCTGTTTCTGCAAAAAGTGATGTTAAAGAACCAAAGTATTCAGGAAATTCTGGAAGTGGCGCTAAAAAAGTCGCTATTGTGGCTGTAGTTGCCCTGCTTGTAGTTGGTGCAGTTGTTGGAACTATGGCTGCTTTGAATGCCACAAAGGATGAAAGGGCTGCAAAAAAGGCTGAAAAGCTAGCAAGGGAATTGGCCTTGCAGGAAAGGAAAAATTCTCTTTCTGAAATTCAGACCCTTATAGGGCAGGGAGACTATGATAAGGCTTTCTCTGTTTTAAATGGGATGCTTGTTAAGGATTCTGATGATTCAGAGGTAAATAATTACTTTGAGCAAGCTGTTGGTCTTAAAAAACAGTCGGATCCGCTTGCAGGCTTTTCCGGTGCTATTTTAGCCTTTCCATTTGGAAGGGAAGGTTATGATTCTTCTAAAAAAGATTCTTCTATAGACTTATCTCAAAGATATATTGACAAGGGGCTGTACGATCAGTCTATTTCTATGCTAGAAGAAATTCTTGCTGTTGATAGCGACGACAGCCGTGCTAAAGAACTGGCAGACCTTGCTTCATCTTTACGAGAGAGCGCTGCCTTAGAACACGCAGACTTTATAGCTGAGACTGAGAATAAAGAAAGACAAGAAGCCTTGAACAATGCTAATTCTTTTATAGATTCAGGTCTTTATGATCAGGCCCTTCCCCTTTTGCAGGGGCTTTTAGATAAAAATAGTGAGGATAAAGAAGCTACATCGCTTTTAGATAAGGCTAAATCCTTGAAAGAGCAGGCTGACTTGGCTCAAAAGGCTAGAGATGAGGCTGCTGCTTCTGCTGGTATAGGTTATAATCCTGAAGAACCGAGTGCTGTTGGCGGACAAACTGCTCCTGTATACTCTGATATTGCCAATGTGATTGGCACAAATAATGCTTCTAACACAAATCAGGGTGCAGTTAGTGTAAGCAATGGGGCTAGCGCAAACCAGGGGGCGGGTAGCGTAAGTAATAGCACTAATGCAAACCAGCGCACTGTAAGTTCAAGCAGTAATTCTAATGCAAACCAGCGTGCAGTTAGCTCAAGCAATGGTTCTAGTGCGAACCAAGGTGCGGGTAGCACAAGTAATAGCACTAATGCAAACCAGCGCACTGTAAACTCAAGCAATAGTTCTAGTGCAAACCAGCGCACTGTAAGCACAAGCAATAGTTCTAGTGCAAACCAGCGTACAGGTAGCTCAAGCGGTAATTCTAGTGCAAACCAGCGCACTGTAAGCACAAGCAATAGTTCTAGTGCAAACCAGCG
>CAJOQA010000311.1 GCA_905236465.1 uncultured Treponema sp. | reverse complement strand
TTTTAACTTGAAAAATGCTTGACAGTATGACTTTTGTAAGTTGTTATACATTTATGGAATTGAATTCCAAATTTGTATGATTTTAAGATCTAAAATGGCAATTAAACGCACCGCGGGCATCTATTTAAGATATCTTTCAGAACATTTTCCTGCTGTAGTTATTACTGGCGCCCGTCAGGTAGGAAAAACAACACTGGTAAAGGAGCTAGCGTCTGACTCTGAGGCCGAAATAGGGTATGTGACTCTTGATTATCCAGTTTTGCGGTATCTTGCAAAATCTGATCCCGAATTGTTTTTGCAGCAGTATGAGCCTCCTGTAATTATTGACGAAATTCAATACGCTCCAGAACTTTTGCCATTCATAAAAATTCGGATTGATGAAAACAGGCGGAATGGTATGTATTTTCTTACAGGAAGCCAAAAGTTTTTTTGCCGTCGGCACAGTTTTTTATGAAATCTGATGAAACTTTGACCAGCGTTTTTGACAGGATTTTGCGCGGAAGTATGCCTCAGATGATTGTTGATGAATCGCTTACGGGAGAAGCCTTTTTTGGTGAATATATGCAAACATACCTTGAGCGTGACAACAACGGAAATGAGATTGATCTTCTTATAGAAGATAATAATATCCTTTATCCTGTTGAAATAAAAAAGTCTGCTGAACCTGGTAAAGAGGCGATAAAAAATTTTAGTGTCCTAAAAGACCTTAATAGGACTATTGGAAAAGGGTCTGTCCTTTGCCTTTCGTCTTTTTCTGTCCCAATTGATGAGAACAATATCATTCTTCCTGTCAGTGCAATTTAAGAAAATTTATCATTTTTTTAAAGTTATCTTAAAATAGAAATGCTCCAAAGAAGTTTGTGATTTGCAAATCGTAGTATTTTAGCGCAATCTGCGCATAAGGAGTATTTTTATGCTAGCGATTTTATATAATATCATTATCTCTCCCATAGAACTTGTGGTAGAAATTGTTTTTGAACTTCTTTTTCGCCTTGTGGGTCAGCATGACAGTAACCAGGGACTTGCTGTGATTGGGGTAAGCCTTACAATCAGTTTGCTGACTTTGCCCCTTTACTACAGGGCAGATGCTGTTCAGCAAAAAGAAAGGGATATGCAAAAAAGACTTTCACATTGGGTTAAGCACATAAAAAAAACTTTTAAGGGTGATGAGCGTTTTATGATGCTGCAGGCCTACTACAGAGAAAACGGCTACAGTCCCATTATGGCACTGAATGGTTCAATATCTCTTCTGCTTGAAATTCCTTTTTTTATTGCAGCCTATCATTTTCTTTCTAATCTAGAAGCTTTAAAGGGAGCCTCTTTTGGTCTTATTCAAGATTTAGGAAGGGCAGATTCTCTTATAAAAATAGGGGGCTTGTCTATAAACGTGCTTCCTATTTTAATGACAACAATCAACTGTATTTCATCTGCTATTTATTTAAAAGGCTTTCCTCTAAAAGATAAAATACAGACTTATGGTATGGCTTTAATTTTTCTCGTTTTGCTTTATAATTCTCCTTCTGGTCTTGTTGTTTACTGGACATGCAACAATCTTTTTTCTCTTGCAAAAAATGTGTTTTATAAGTTAAAGAATCCAAAAAAAACAGCGGTTATTTTGTGTGCAATTTTGGGAACTCTTTTGACACTTGCAGCTTTTATGAGCGGTCAGTTAAACTCCCGCAAAAAATATTTTGTGATGCTTTTGTTTCAGTTTATTGTTTTATTGCCACTCTTTTTTTATCTTACAAAGAATACAAATTTAGTAAAAAGAATTGAAAATCTTTTTAAAAAAGTTTCCAGTGATGAAAGTAAAGATACAAAAGGAATTTTTGTATTATCTTCTCTTTTCTTGACTATTATTACGGGGCTTTTAATTCCTGCATCTGTAATTGCAAGTTCCCCTGCTGAATTTGTTGATTTGCAGAATTATCGTAACCCTCTTTTGTTTCTTGTAAATTCAACCTGCTATGCTCTTGGCTTTTTTATACTTTGGGCTTCAATTATCAGATATGTGGTTCCAAAAAAATCTAAAAGTTTATTTGACTTTATCTTATTTTTGTTTTTGGGAATAAGTTTTACAGATTATTTGTTTTTTGGTAAGCACATGGGTGTTTTGTCCCCCCTTTTAACCTATACTGACGGGCTTGCTATTAAAAAGTCTGCAAAAATTGTGAATTTGCTTTGCCTGTTTGCCGCTTCATTTATTTTTCTCTTTGCGTTTAGATTTAAAAAGATTATTTCTTTTGTTCTTACAGTCCTGCTTTTATCTTCTTCAATCTTAAGTCTTTCATACATACGGCAGAGCCAAAAAGCCCTTTCGGATATGGCATATATAAAAGAGTTGAAAGCATCTTCTGATGTCTTGCCTTTGTTTACATTGAGCAGGAAGGGTAAAAATGTAATTGTGTTTATGCTTGACAGGGCTATAAGTGGCTATGTGCCGTATCTTTTAGAAGAAAAGCCGTTCTTAAAGGAAGCGTTTTCAGGTTTTACATATTACCCTAATACCTTGTCTCATGGATTTTTTACTAACTTTGGTACCCCTGCAATTTTTGGTGGCTATGAATATACGGTAAGTGAAATGAATAAAAGAGATAACGAAAAACTTGTGGACAAACATAACGAAGCCCTGAAAATGTTACCGGCAGTGTTTAGTTCTAATGGCTTTGATGTTACTTTTTGTGACCCACCCTATGCTGGCTATGAATGGGTTCCAGATTTGTCTATTTTTGATTCTCTTCCTGCCGTAAAAGCTTATCATGCAAGTGGAGTAACACCAAATCTTGATTTACTTATTCATTCTCAACCGAATATACTTAGAGAAAAGAATGAAAGGAACTTTTTCTGCTATAGTGTATTTAAAATTTTGCCGCTTTTTGCTGGAACTATTTTTTATTCAAAGGGTAGCTATTTTGCTACAAAAAGTCATTCTTATATAAGCCAGTCTTTTTACAATGAAATTTCTGTTTTGACTCAAATGGAAAAACTGACTGACATTTCAAATGAAAATAAAAACACGTATCTTGCCTTTACAAATTGTGCTACCCACGAGCCTTGCATCTTGCAGTTACCCGATTACGAGCTTAAGGCCGAAGTTGATAATTCAGGCTTTAAAACTGCTGCTGACGGAAAAATCAGCATGGAGAATGAACAGCAAGTAAGCCATTACCATGTGAATATGGCTTCTTTCATTGCATTGGGTAAATGGTTTGATTTTTTAAGAAAACAAGGGGTCTATGATAACACCAGAATAATTCTTGTAGCAGACCACGGACGCGGCCTTGGTCAGTTTGACTATATGAAAATGAAAGAATTAAATCTGGATGTTGAATGTTGTAACCCCCTTTTGATGGTAAAAGATTTTAATTCAAAGGAATTTAAAACTTCATCTGAATTTATGACTAATGCCGATGTTCCAAGTCTTGCTGTAAAGAATGTAATTGAAAATGCAATTAACCCTTTTACTGGTAATAAAATTGATGATAGTGAAAAATATGCACACCCGCAAATTGTTACGTCTTCTTGTCACTGGCAGACAACAAAATACAACGGCAACACTTTTGATACTTCCGACGGCCACTGGTATTCGGTAAGCGATAATATCTTTAAGGAAGAGAACTGGAAACAATTGGATTAGATGAATCTGCAAACACTTGAAACTTTATCTATAATGAAGTAGTATTAACGGAATTGAATTGAAATACTTCGTTCGGGGGTAAAAATGTCTAGTCCAATAGAAGATTATCTTGAACTTTGCGGGAATAAAGTGAATCCTGCAATGCTTGCTTATGTTGCTAATTTGCAGCAAACTGCCACTGTTGCACCTGAGATTGCAGCAGATGTTGTAAAGGAACTTGAAACCCAAAGACAGCACTTGAAGCTTGTCGCTTCTGAAAACTATTGTTCCCTTAATGTGCAGTCAGCAATGGCCAATTTGTTAACAGATAAGTATGCAGAAGGTTATCCAGAACACCGCTACTATGGCGGCTGCGAGAACGTGGATTCAGTTGAGAATACTGCTGCCCGTGAAGCAGAGAAACTCTTTGGTGCGGACTATGCCTATGTACAGCCCCATGCAGGATGTGATGCAAACGTTGTAGCTTATTGGGCTATCTTGAGCCGCAAGGTGGAAACACCCACTTTGGAGGAACTAGGAGTTACTTCTTTGGCTCAGCTTTCTGATGAGCAGTTTGATATGCTAAGAAAGAGGTTTGGTAACCAAAAGCTCATGGGACTTGACTATTCTTGCGGAGGCCATTTAACCCACGGTTATAGAATGAATGTCAGTGCCCGTATGTTTGAAAGCCATCCGTATGGGGTAGATAAAGAAACTGGACTTTTAGAC
>CAJOQA010000310.1 GCA_905236465.1 uncultured Treponema sp. | reverse complement strand
TTCTGCAATCAGGCGGCCAGACGAAATTCATGACGGCGGTGAACATCATCGGCAACTGGGCGTTCGGCGTTCCACTCGGCTTTGCTTCGGCATACCTTTTGCGCCTCCCGATTTGGTGGGTGTACTTCATCCTCTCGCTCGAAGAATACGTGCGCCTTTTAATCAGCGTGTGGCTTTTGAAAAGCAGGCGGTGGATGAAAAATGTTACGGATTGACACTTATCCATAAAGTTAATATAATCGTTTCGTAGAATCTTACGAATAATGGATATACGTATGATAGCCATTGAACTTCCCCCACCTTCAAGAAAAAAAAACTCATGCAAAAGAAGAAACTGAATCTGACTCCGTTCGTGATGCTTGCGGTTTTTGTCGCGAGCGTGGTTCTGACATTCGTCTTTAAGAGCCGATACAAAGAGAATCCTAAGCCACTTTCGTTCTTGGGATTGTTCTTCTCTTCATTCGTTGCGATTGAAATGCTTGTCCTTCATATTTCGCCGCCGTTCTGCGCTCTCATTTTGTTTTTGGTTAGCAGAAGGAAAAACTGGTATAACGGCTGGTATTTCACTCAGAGCGAATTCGTCCACGTTGCAGCTTTTCTGCTGGGCTTTGCCCCACTTTTTCTCGCGCCATATTTCGGGCATTTCAGACTGCTTCTGATTCTGTGCGTTCTTAGTGCTGCGGCGAATCTTCCGTTCATCTGGATTCAGCGTTATAACCGTCCTCGTATTCTAGCATCAAAATTTCTGGAGCAAAATTAAGGCAAGGAAAGTAAAATGGAAAAAGGTCTTACAGGGAACAAACTAAAACTAATCGCGCTCATTTCCATGACAGTTGACCACGTAGTCTACGTGTGTTTTCCGAATTATCCCACAGACTGGTGGATTATCCTGCTGCACATTTTTGGGCGACTTGCAGCTCCGATTTTCTGGTATATGGTCGCGGAAGGCTACCATTACACGCGAGACGTTAAGAAATATCTTTTGCGGCTTTTTGTCTTTTCTGTCATCGGGCATTTCGCGTATAACTTTGCGTTCGGAATCCCATTCGTTCCGTTCAGGACGAGTTGCTTCAATCAGACGAGCGTGATATGGCCGCTCTTTCTTGGCGTTCTGGGCTTAGCGATTTCCGATTCACAGAAACTAAAACGCTGGCAGAAAACCGTTTTGATTTTCGTCCTTGCGGCTCTGGCGTTCCCGTCCGACTGGTCAAGCCCTGCCCTGCTCGTGATTCTAAACTTCGGCTGGAACAGGGGAAATTTCAAGAAGCAAATGCTTTCGATGCTTTTGTGGATTGCAGTGTATGCCACCGTCTACGCGATTTTCATCAATCCCCTCTACGGTGCAATCCAGATGGGTGTCGCGCTTACAATCCCGCTCCTCAAAAATTACAACGGCAAACGAGGCTCGTTCAGCAGAATGAAATGGCTTTTCTACCTGTATTACCCGCTTCACCTTGTCGTTTGCGGAATAATCCGAATCCTCGCGCACGGAAACATTGGTGTTATGATTATTGGAGGATAGGAGCGGGGGGGGCCGCCTCATTGAAAATAAATCTGCATTGCTTAAAAATGTAGAAGATTACTGAGGAATTTATTTGTAAAGTAATAGAATTGTACTTGTTTTTATTGCAAAATAAATCGTTATATAATATATTTGTAAATAAAAATGGAGGCATATTATGGCTACGGCAGTTTTGCAGACAAGGGTAGATGCGGCCACAAAGCAAGAAGCAGAAGCTCTTTTTGACTCTTTAGGCTTGGACATCACAACTGCAATAAGGCTGTTTTTAAGGCAGTCGATAAATCAACAAAGAATTCCTTTTGACATCGTTCCTCCCAAATACAATTTTTCAGAGGAAACGCTTGAGGCTATCGAAGAAGCCCGCAGAATCAGCAAAGACCCCAAGTCAAAATCATATTCAAGCGTAAAAGAGCTTTTTAAGGATTGCGAATGACAGAATGCATCTTAAAGAAAACCTCGCAATTCAAGGCAAGCTTTAAACTAGCTAAAAAAAGAGGTCTAGATATTTCTCTTTTGGAAGAAGTCGTTGAAAAATTAAAGGCAGACATTCCGCTTGAAGAAAAATATCGCAATCACGAATTAGTTGGGAGTTTTAAAGGCATTTGGGAATGTCATATTCAACCAGACTGGCTTTTACTGTACTTAAAAGAATATGATAACAAAATACAGAAGAATGTCCTTGTTCTTACTTTGATTAACACGGGAACTCACAGCGATATTTTTAAG
>CAJOQA010000309.1 GCA_905236465.1 uncultured Treponema sp. | reverse complement strand
TTACCTCCCTGGACTTTTCAAAATTTTCAAGCTATATCTCGCTTCCAAAATTCACTTTTGCCCTCGCTGGCATCGCAGGTCTTAAGGGGGTAACGGGCACATACTTGCTTACTATTTTTGCAGCTTATGTTCCAGTCGCCTTTGTTGTTTTTGCCGAGCACTTAGCAGACCATAAAAATCTTTCTTCAATTGTTGGTGTGAATCTTCTTGAAGAGCCGGGGCTTACCCGCACGCTTTTAGGTGATGGGGTTGGAACAATGGTTTCCACTCTTTTTGGTGGCTGCCCGAACACAACTTATGGAGAGTCAATCGGCTGTGTTGCGATTACACGAAATGCCTCAACAATTTCAATTTGGGGCTGTGCAATCTTGTGCCTGCTTTTCAGCCTGATTACACCGCTTGTTTCTTTTTTAGAGACAATCCCGTCTTGTGTTATGGGTGGCGTCTGCATTTCCCTTTACGGATTTATTGCAGTTTCTGGCTTAAAGATGTTCCAGCAAGTTGATTTGAATAAAAACTCAAATCTCTTTGTTGCCAGTGTCATTTTGATTACCGGTGTTGGCGGCATGGTTGTTAAATTTGGTAAAGTGGAAATCCGCACTGTTGCCTGCGCCCTTATCCTTGGAATTATAACGAACAGTATTCTTCACAAAAAGGAGTCAAAGTCAGACAAGTGAAAAGGGTAGCTTTTTAAGTTTTCTTGATTGACAAAAAAAAATCTTTGAGCTATAGTGAAAGCATAAACGCGAAGACGCGGAGCCAAGAAAGGTTCCGCGTCTTTTTTTTTACAGGAGGTAGACATGGAAGCTCTTCTGCAGAATCTTATTGACAACGCTCCTCTTATAAATGAACAGCTTGCCCGCTACGGTGTTAAGTTTGGTATTTACAAGAATGGTTCATTTAACGAGCGGCTTTTTCCTTTTGACCCTATTCCCCGCGTAATTTCAGCAGAGGATTGGAAAATTCTTTCTGAAGGACTTTCGCAAAGGGTTAGGGCTCTTAACGCATTCCTTTCTGACATTTATTCAAAAAAGCAGATTATTGCTGACGGAATTGTCCCTGAAGATTTTGTGTTTTCTTCTAGTGGCTACCTTGCCCAATGTGAAGGGATTATTCCGCCTCACGGGGTGTACAGTCATATCTCTGGAATTGACCTTGTTCAGTCAAAGACTGGAAGTTGGTATGTTCTTGAAGATAACCTTCGCATTCCCTCCGGTGCCTCATATCCCCTGATAGCAAGAGGTCTTAGCCGTAAGTGCAGTCCTGCAACCTTTGTTCAAAACAGCGTGGAGGACAACCGTAACTACGGAATCCTTCTAAAAGATACTCTTGACGATATGAATAGGGGAGGCATAAATGTCATCTATACGCCAGGCCGCTACAACGCTGCCTACTTTGAACATGCATATCTTGCAGAACAGACAGGGGCAGTTCTTGCTCAGCCTGGGGACTTATTTGTGGAAAATAACATTGCCTACTGCAAGACGTTTGGCGGAAAGGAAAGGGTTGGCGCAATATACCGCCGCATAAGTGATGACTACCTTGACCCTTTCACTTTCTTGTCTGAGTCGCTGATAGGAATACCTGGAATAATGGATGCCTACCGTGCAGGCAATGTTGCTTTAGTGAATGCTCCTGGAAACGGAGTAGCTGATGATAAGGGTATCTACTATTTTGTTCCCAAGATGATAAAGTACTATCTTGGACAAGATGCCATCTTGCAGAATGCACCTACCTATTTGCCCTTTTACAAAGATGACAGAAATTATGTCTTGGAAAATTTGCATAAGCTGGTCATAAAGGATGTTGCAGAAGCTGGCGGTTATGGGGTTATGTTTGGATGCGATATGGATGCAAAAAAACTTTCTGAAATGACTGAGCTCATAAAAAATCAGCCGCGCAGATGGATTGCTCAGGAGGTTATAGATTTTAAAGACTTGCCAATCATGGATAGTGATGGAAAAAATCAGATAGAACGCAAGGCAGATTTACGGGCATTTGTTCTGACGGGAAAAACTTGTCAGGTTTGGGCAAGCGGACTTACCAGGTTTTCGCGTAACCCCACAAGTTTTATTGTAAACTCTTCACAAGGCGGAGGATTTAAAGACACATGGATTTTAGCGAAGTAAAAAGAACACTCACTTTAAAGCAGGTTGACTCTCTTTATTGGCTGGGAAGGTATACGGAACGGGTCTTGTCATCCTTAAGGATTTTTATAAATGTTTTTGATTCACAGCTGGACACAACTTTTGACTATGCAGATTACTGCGATAAGCTTAATATCTCTAACTCATTTTCTTCCTTGAAGGACTTTTGTTTTAGATATGCTTTTGACGAAAACTATGCGAGTTCAATCTTGTGCAGTGCAACCTATGCTAACGGAAACGCCATGATGCTTCGGGATATAGTTGGTAGTGAATGTCTTTCCTATGTGGAGCTTGCTCTTCGTGCCATGCAGGATGCAAGGCTTAGCGAAAGTCCTGTCTTGCTTTTTCAGCGGGCTATGGATTACATCATGGCATTCAAAGGGGCTGTCTTTGATACAATACAGGATCGAAATGTCTACAATATAATTCGTTGTGGCTTTGGGGTGGAACGGCTCGATTTTTATTTAAGACTTGGCATTCACGAGCAGACTGTTCTGTTTGAGAGCCGAAGGTTGGCAGAAGCAATAAGCTATACTGATGTTGAGTGTGATACCCTGCAGATTCAGAAAATAACAGGAGAACTGTGCGAATTAGATAGCTTTACCGATAGGGCTGACAAGATGCTTTTGCTACAGCTGATAGATAGCCTCTTTGCATTTTCCTGAGGAGAACGTATGAAGACACTTGCAGTTGATTACAAGATGAATCTTTGCTTTACGGAGGCTGTGACCGACCATTATTTTGTGCTTCGTTGTATTCCCACGGCAAGGGGATGCCAGACCGTGACTTCTAGATCTTTAGAAGTCACTCCTCAAGTTCCGCTTTTTACCTACAGGGATACTTTTGGAAACTTTGTCTACAGGGGACAGTGCTATGCTCCGCATACAGAATTTGCTTTTCGTGTAAATGCTCAAGTTTTAGTCCATAATGCTGAAGGTAGCAGAGAGCCATGTCAGCCTTTCTATAAGTATAATACTCCCCTGACTTTTTGTAACGACAGTATGAAAAATTTTTTGTTGGCAAGTGTTAAGGGTACAGCCTTTGAAGGGGGTGTAGAAAATAGAAAATTCGATAGAACCGAGATGCGAGACTTTGCATCTTTTTTGTGTTCCCTTGTGAACAAAAGGATTGTCTATACAAGCGGATCCACAACTGTAAAAACTACAGCCGCAGAAGCTTTCTCGATGCAGAAGGGAGTCTGCCAGGACTATGCCCACCTTTTTGTATCTCTTGCTAGGGAAGCTGGACTTGCGGCAAGGTATGTCTGCGGTATGAGCATAGGGGAAGGGGCAACTCATGCCTGGGCGGAATTTTTTGTTCCTGATGAGGATTATATGACTTACGATGGCCAGACCATACAAGGAACTTGGTTTGGGCTTGATCCAACCCGCAACAAATTTGTTGACGATACGTATGTAATACTTTCTGTTGGCAGAGATTTTACTGACTGCCAGGTTGACAGGGGAGTCTTTTGTGGTTCTGTAGGACAAAAACAGACAGTGCTTGTAAAAACTAGCGAAATTGATATGCCACAAAACTTTGGTGAATTTAGCGGTCATAGTGTAAGTTCAATGGCAGATCTTGCAGGGCAACAGTAAAGGGGCACCTCAAAAATCATTTTATGCTTGTTTTTATCTTCTTTTGCCCTATAATAGAATTAGGGGAATTTTATGAAGAAGATTTTTATACTCTTGTTTTTAGTTGTAGGTCTGTGGTCTCTAGCTGTTGCTGATCCTGTTGATTTTGAATTTAACCCTCAAAAAAATGAGCTACACTGCGTGTTCAATCATTGGAAGCGTACCTATGAATATGTTTACAATGTTATCAGCAACAAAATGGAAATCCTTCAACATGACAGCGTTACAAAATATAGCGACAGCGGAAATTACAAATTCTCGTATGACGAAAAAAAATATGCTGATGGAAAAATCCATGTTATTGAAACCCTTACAAATAAAGAGGTAGGAGTTATTTCCCACGAATGGCATGAAATGTTTATAAGCCCCGATGATGCAATGATTATGCTGTACTCTGACGGGGGCGGGGACTATGCGGGTCTGACGTTTTACAAGTTGCCGGAGGGAACTTTTTTTGCCTGGCGCCACATTATGTCTGCAAAATTCTTGCGACAAAAGAAGCTGTGGATTTTTCAGTATGAGCTGGGCTGTGAAGTTGTTGACGCAACTGATTGGACGAGCCTTGCAGAGCTTGAAGGGTCTCCTTCAGATTCTGGATATGGGGGAATAGACACTAGGCCGATTTGCAGTTACTCGGGGAAATATGTTGCTGTAGGAAAAAATATTTATGAAACTTCGTCGTGGACTAAAGTTTGTGAAGTAAAAAAAATAAACTATTACTCTGCTTTTACAAGAGATGATCGTCATATTCTGGTGCCAGAAGAAGATGGGGTTCACTGCTATTCTATTTTTGATGCGAGCGAGAAGTTCATCTTAAATCATGAAAAAGCTGACCGGTATGATACGATTGATGTATTTGTTGCATCTAATGGCCGGATAATTACCTGTAATAGAAAATTAGGGAACGTAAAAATATGGGATGGAAACACCGGCGCACAGATTTCTTTTTTTGAAGTAAAAGATCCCTTTAATTTTATTTTGAGAGGCGATGAAGCTTTTAATTCAGGTGATTTTTCACTTGCTATAGATTACTACAGAAAATCAAGTGAGAAAGATGAGCCTGCGGGAATGTTTAAGCTTGGAAAAATGTATTACGATGGAACGGGTGTGGAGCAGGATTATAAAAAAGCATACGAATGCTTTGAAAATGCATTCCGCCATAACTACATGCAGTGCGCGAATATTTTGGGGGACATGTATTTAAATGGACTTGGAACTGGCAAAAATTACGAGAAGGCCTTTGCTTGTTACGAAGAATCTTCTAAGGGGTATGGGGATGCAGCAAAAGTTGCAAAATATAAGTTAGCCTGTCTGTACGAAAATGGGCTTGGGTGTCAGCTTGACTACATAAAGGCAAAAAGCCTGTACCAATCTGTTTTGACCCTGCCAGAAGCAAAACTTGCATATAAAAATCTTCTTGAGAAGGGATTAGGCGTTACTGCAAGTGATTATTATAAGGAAGCGTATAGCGCGTATAACGGTAAGAACTATTCTGAAGCATTGAAGTGGTTTGAAAAATCTTCAAAACTTGGAAATAACGATGCAACGTCCATGCTGGGAAATATGTATTACAATGCCTATGGAGTTTCTAGGGATTATGTAAAAGCCAGGGAATACTGGGAAAAGGCAGCTCTTAACGGGGATTCAGCGGCAACAGGAAATTTATCTTTGCTGTATTATTATGGATACGGGGTTCAAGTTGACAAGGCTAAGGCAAAGCAATACTTAGAAAAGGCTGCTGCCCTAGGAAGTAAATGGGCTAGTGATAAATTAAAATCATGGAAGTTTGATTAGTGGTAAGGAGTCTGTTTATGAGAAAAATTTTTTCTATATTTGTTCTTTGTGGTTTATTAGTTTGCAATTCTTTTTCAAAGGCTGCAGAAAGCAGATTTATATTTCAAGAAGGTCACAATGAAGATATATCTAGCACTTCATTCAGCGGTGATGGAAAATGGTTTGCTAGTGCGGATTCTTCATGTATAAAAGTATGGGAAGTTTCTTCTGGAAGGCTTTTGAAAACTATAAAGGCAAAAAGTATATGGAATTGTTCCTTAAGTTATGACGGAAGTTTTTTAGTCTATGTTCATTTTATAGACTATTCTCATGTTGATGTTGTTTTGTATGATATTGAAAATGAAAGCAGTGAAATTCTTGAGACGATGCAGATGTATGAGACCGTCGCTGCTTTTAGCCCGAGCGGAAAATATCTTATAGTCAATGACAGGGTTTATGATTTTAATAGTAAAAGTGTCATAAAAAGATTGAGCAAGTATGCGGATATAGACTCTTTTTCTGCAAAAGAAATAAAGTGGAGCCCTGACGAGTCAAAAGTTTTGGTTTCAAGCGCAAGAAGGATAAGCGAATATTCAGTTTTAACGGGAAAGATTTTAAATACCCTTGCAACTAGCGATTATTCAGGTTCCCCTATTGCATATAGTGCCAGTGGGGACTTTATTGCATATTCTGATGATTCAAAAATAAAGGTGTTGGACTGCGCAAGTTTTGTAGAAGTCGCCTCTTTTTCTTATAAATACTTTTATAGTAACTATAAGGTTCTTTCTTTTAACAGCAATGACAACGTGAATTTTTATCCGAGTGGAACTTATGATTTTTGGTCTGGGGAAAAGGTGTATGATTATAGTGGGGCCTGCTCTTATGACGGAAGTGCTGCCGCGATATTCGGCAAAAGTGGGACTGTTTCATTTTTTGATACAAGCACTATGAAAGCTAAGAATTCCCTTGCAAATAAATTTGATAATATTGTCTATTCAGACTATAGCGCGAGTACAAATTCATTATTGCTTGCAAGCGAGGAAGGAAGAATTTTGCAATTTAATTTAAATGAATTGCAATTGGAAAATCTTACAAGTGGAAAAAATAGTCGCGAAAAATATATTTTTCAGCGGATAGTAGCCTATAGTAAAAGTGGTAATTATATTCTTTACAGGGACAACAATAACAATATCTGTCTTTTTGATGTGAAGCAAAAAAAGCAAAAGTATGTATTTTCAAACACAGCAGGCTTTGTAAAAACTGTAGCTTTCTCGCAAGATGATGCCTATGTCTATGCTGCTAGTGGCAAGGAGCTGAATATCTGGAGCGTGGCAAGCGGAAACTTGATAAATAAAATTCCATATCAGGGTAAAAGTAATTATGGCAGTGTTACCTATATAGAAAAGTATGGAATCATACTAAATCTGACAGATGAATATTTTCATGGCAAACTTGAAGTTCTTGATGAGAATGGAAAATTCGTAAAGTACATTTCTGTTCGCCAAGTAGATAATTATGTCTACAATGAAAGTGATAATAGTTTAAATGTTCTTTTTGATTCTGGAATCGGCTTTTACGATATTCCATCTTTAAATTGCACCGGAAAAATAAATGTAGCTGTTCCGAGGGGGCAAAGTATCAGTGCCTGTATGAAAGAAAAATTTGTTGGGGTAAGCAGCTATGGCAATTTCTTTACGTATGATAAAAAAGAGTTGTCAAAGGTACATTCATTTGAAATGGAAACTATTTCTTATTCCGATATGGATTTATTTTTTACCGGTGACGGAAAATGTGCCATTACTGTTACGGGTAAAGGTTTTAAAATCTGGGCTTTGGATAGTGAAGAATTACTTGCCACTGCAATAATAGCAAAAGATGACGATTGGCTTATATACACCCCTGAAGGATATTTTTCTGGTACAAGTTGGGCAATAAAAAATCTTGTGCACATTTCAAAAGGAAGAAGTATCATAGATGTTGAGAATGAGTCAGGACTTTTGAACAGAAAAGATCTTATAATTTCAAAAATCCACGGTGAAAAAGTAGAGAGACCTAGGTTGGAAAAATGAAGAAAAGATTTTTAGGATTATTATTTTTGTGTATTGCCACAATTACTGCCTTGTATGCTGATGAAACAATAGTATCAGTGTTTGAAAAATCGTATGAGGAAACAGACCTTCAGCTTTGCTTACGAAAGGGGCTGGAAAAACTGAATGTCGATTTAAAATCTGAAATTCCAGCAGAGAAATTATCCGTCATTCATTTTATATTAAAAAATACTTTTGAGAACAATATCCATAAAATGAGGGGAGAAGAGGGTAATAGGGTTTATACAAAAGAGACGGGCGAGGAAGCTGTTTTTGATAAAGATGGAAAACTTGTTACAAATGACTGGAATAAAGGTTCCTTTAATTTTGGAAGCTATGAAAAGCCAATCAAGAAATTTGAACTGGATATCTGGCCCTGGCTTGTTTGGGGAAATACAAGGGCTGATCCCACAACTTTTGATGAAAGGTTTTATTACTACATAATGGATTTGGACTTTGGTATACAGGAATATATATTTTTAGAAGACAAGGCAAAGTTAGAAAAAATTGATTATGCTGATTTAGATGAAACTGCAAAACTTGTATACTGCTTTTTTGATTATCTCCTTTTTAATAAAAACTATGAATTTGATTTGTCAGCAGGCAGCATAGAAAAGTATAAGGAAGACGCTACCGATTATTGGAAGTATTTAGCACAACTATTAAAGCTTGCAGGATATAAATAATCGGCAAAGCATACAAGTTTGATTTGCCGACTTGGCCATGTTAGTTTTCCTCTTCAAAAAAGAGAGAAATCTCCTGCCTGATGCGGGAGTGCATGTCTTTTGTCAAAGAATTATAAATTATATCAGCAAGTTCATCTTTTTTTTCAGACAGGAAGTCTTGTTGCTGAGGTATCGGCTGAAAAAGCTGCCAGGGTTCTATGCCCAGATGCTCTGCAATCAGGTCTATGGTTTCCGGCCGCGGGAACTTGTGGCGGCTTTCTATTTCCGTGATGTATGTTACCCCAAAATTAATCAGCTCTGAAAGTTTTTC
>CAJOQA010000308.1 GCA_905236465.1 uncultured Treponema sp. | reverse complement strand
TAGAAAGTGAAAATAATTTTGTTTATTCCGATATTCCTGTTGCCTTATGCGGGGTTACAGACCTTGTGGTTGTAATAAAAAACGGCAAGGCTTTAGTTATGAAAAAAGGAAAAAGTTCTCTTATGAGAGAGCTAGTTAAAAAAATGTCTGAAAACGAAAAGTCCGTGTGATTGACTTGAAAGGCTATAAACTTTATAATGGATTGCTATGAAAAGAAGATTAATTACCTCTGCACTACCTTATGTTAATAATATTCCACATTTAGGAAATATAATTCAAACCCTTTCTGCTGATGTTTTTTCACGTTTTTGTCGCTTACGTGGTTATGAAACAATGTATGTTTGCGGTACTGATGAATACGGTACAGCTACGGAGACAAAAGCCCTAGAAGAAGGAAAAAGCCCTAGGGAACTTTGTGACTACTATTATAAGCAGCATAAAGAAATATATGATTGGTTCCACATCAATTTTGACAAATTTGGAAGAACTTCAAATCAAGAATGCACTGAAATCACACAGTTTTTATTTAACGAGCTTGACAAAAACAATCTTATTACAGAACATACAAACAAACAGCTTTTTTGCCCCAAATGCTCTATGTTCTTGGCAGATCGTTTTGTTCATGGTATATGCCCCAAGTGCGGTTATGACGATGCAAGGGGAGATCAGTGCGACAAGTGTGGCTCCTTGCTTGAACCTGTTGATTTAAAGTCCCCAAGATGCCAGACTTGTGGCTCTACACCAGAGATAAGGGAAACCAAACACCTTTATATAAACCTTCCTGCCATTTCAGAAAACCTTGATACGTGGATGAACAAGGTAAGCAAAGAAGGCCGCTGGTCAGAAAATGCAATAAAGATGACAAAGGCTTGGATTCGCGATGGTCTGAACGAAAGGGCTATCACTAGGGACTTAAAGTGGGGAATTCCTGTTCCCAAAGCTGGCTATGAGAATAAAGTATTCTATGTATGGTTCAATGCCCCTATTGGCTATATGTCTATAACAAAGCAACTTGAAGATGAACTTAAAGCTGAAGGAAAGCCCTCCTTTGACTGGAAGGATTGGTGGTTACCAGAAGAAAGCGAAAACGGGAAACAAAAAGGTGAAGTAAAACTTTTCCAATTTATAGGAAAAGACAATATTCCTTTCCATACTGTAGTTTTTCCTTGTACTCTTTTGGGTAGCAAACACAATTGGACTATGTTGCACCACATGTCCTCAACGGAATTCCTAAACTATGAGGATGGCAAGTTCAGTAAAAGCCGTGGAACAGGTGTTTTTGGCAGTGATGCAAAAGAAAGTGGCATAAAAGCTGATGCCTGGCGCTTTTATATATTCTATAACCGGCCTGAAAAACAGGATTATCAGTTTACCTGGAGGGAATTCCGTGAAAAGTATAATGGGGAACTGATAGGAAATTTAGGAAATCTTGTTAACAGGACACTTTTGTTTGTAAATAAGTATTATGATGGGAAAATACCAGAAGCAGAAGTAGATGAAGACTTGTGGGCAGCAATAAGGGAAAAAGAAGCCAAAGTAACCGAATACTTGGAATGGGCTGATGAAAAAGATGCATTTCACACTATTTTTGAAATTTCAGATATAGGAAACAAAGCTTTTCAGGCAGGAGAACCTTGGAAGACTAGAACTACAGACCCTGAAAAGGCTGCAAAGTTGATCCACAATTTGTGTTATCTTATAAAAGACCTTATGATTATGGCTCACCCCTATTTGCCACAATTCTCTGAAAAAATTCTTTCATATCTTAACAAGGAAATTTCAGAGCCACGCTTTAACGAAAAAGCAGTGGAAAATGGTCTTTCATGGGCTGATTTAGGAAAAACCGAAGGCCTTTCAACTGTAAATGAAACAGAAGTTTTCTTTTCTCCTTTGGACCAAAAGACAGCAGATGCTTTTAAACAAAAGTTCTCGGGTAAACAGCAGCCAAAAGCAAAAAAGGAAAATAAAAAAACAGAACTTGCCGCTGACCCAATAAAGTGGTTTAATGAAAAAATAGATTTGCGGGTAGCTGTTATAACAAAAGTTGAAAATAATCCTCAGGGCGAAAAACTGTATATTGAAACCCTCGACGATGGTAGTGGTACCCCCCGTGTAATCCAGTCAGGTTTACGAGATTATTTAAAACCTGAGGATTTGCTTGGCAAGCATATAATTCTTGCTTCGAACCTTGCTCCAAGAACAATGAGGGGCGTTGAAAGCCGTGGTATGCTTCTTGCAGCTGATTATAAAGACAGTAATGGAAAAGACTGTGTAGAACCACTAGAGGCCCCTTGGGCAAAAGCTGGTAGTCAGGTTGTTTTTGCAGAACAAAACGGTGAAGCTGTGATTAAGGAAAAAGAAATTTCAGCTGATGATTTCTTTAAGGTTAAATTTACTGTTTCTGAAAAGAATTTCTCATTAGCAGGTAAGAAGTTAGCCGTTGAAGGGAAAGATATAGTGACCGAGCATACTCTTAATGGAGAGGTCCACTGATTGTATGTCAGAGCGTTTTTTACAGACTAAGTTTTGGGCGGAATTCAAGGGAAGACATGGTTGGGTCCCCCACTACTTTGAAGATGCAGAATCGAACATAAAACTTACTATCTTAACAAGGCATTTCTCGCTTGCTTTCCTTAAGTTTGATATTGCCTATATCCCTATGGCTCCTGAATTTTCAGGTGACATATTGGATATAGGGGCTTGTAAAGAATACCTAAAAAGGATTTCTACTATCTCCAAGAAAGTTTCAGATTCTCTTCCAAAAGATACTATCTGCATCCGTTTTGATTTTCCAATAGACTTTCTTTCAAGAGAAGCTGCTGATTCTTTTGGAAGAAATCTTGTAAAACCTGTAAAAAAAGCTCCTGTGGATATTCAGCCACCAGATACAGTAATTTTAGACATTAGCAAAAGTGAAGAAGAACTTCTTGCTTCTATGAAAAGTAAATGGCGGTACAACATACGGCTTGCTGAAAAAAAGGGCGTAACTGTAAAAGCCTTTCGTTCAGGCGATGTTGGCTTTGAAGAAGCATTTGAAAACTTTTATGATCTCTTTCAGCAGACATCTGAACGAGATAAGGTTTCTTTTCATAATAAAGACTATTACAAGGATTTACTTGACCATGGAAACAAGGGGTCGGATACTGAACCTCTTATAACACTTTATTTAGCAAGCCATGAAGGGCAACCACTGGCAGGGATTATAACTCTTTTTTGTCCAAGAGAAGCTGTTTATCTGTATGGTGCGTCAGGAAATAT
>CAJOQA010000307.1 GCA_905236465.1 uncultured Treponema sp. | reverse complement strand
TCGCAGTCAACATCAACCTCAAAATCAGGATCTGCCTGCTTAAAAAAGGCCTCAATGTCAAAGCGGGGCATATTTACTACGCTATAAAAATACTGGGTTCCCTTACCCTTTACCTCAAAGCCGACTGGAATTTTTTCTACAGTAATCTCATACTTGCGGTTCTTTGGGTGTAACGTAAAGTCGTTGTCAAAGCAACGGATATAGTCTTGCTTTAGCAAGTTGTATGTGTCTTCGGTAATAAGTATGTCTGTGCCACAAGGCTTGTTGCTTGCTTCTGTGCGACTTGCAAAGTTTACGGCATCTCCAATACTGGTGAATTCCATCTTTTCAAAGGAACCCATAAAGCCTACGGTCGCACGACCGCTGTTAAGACCTGCCCCGATCCTGATGTGGGGTTTATACTGGGCAAGAGGTTCGTCTTGATGGGCCTTTGTAAAAGCCTCTGCATCTTTGTTATACTTTGCAAGAGAATACCTCATTGCTATGCAACAGGTAATAGCAGAAAGGGCATCTGCTTTTACGTATTTGTCATGTTCTTCTTGCTTTAAGACTCTGGTAACAGAAGTTTCCCCCTTGCTTTCCCATTCCAAATCGTCATGGCGTAAGACTCCCCAACAGGCCATGATGGCATCTCCTTCAAACTTGTCTACAACCCCGCCAGTAAGGGTAATACACATAACCATACGGCTCATGTAGTCATTTAAAAAGTTAATGATTTCTGCAGCTGACTTTTGCCCAAAGCGGTTTTTGAAACCATCAGAGATTGCGGTGAAGCCGCGGATGTCGCTAAAGAAAATCGTTATATCTTTTAAGTGGGGCTCAAAGTCAATTTCGTTGGTGATGATTGCCTTTGTAACCCCCTTGTTGGTCAGCTTGGAGACTGTGTTCAAAATATTTCTTTCATTCTTTGTGCTTTTCTCAAGGATTCCAATCTCGTCTTTTCCCTTATAGACCAGGGCTTGAAAAAGGTCCGTGTTGAAGTTACCCTGATTGATTTCGTTGGCCACCGCGGTAAGGGCCTTTAGCGGGCGAGTCAAAGACTGGGCAAAGAAGTAAACAATCATTATTGCTGCAGAAAGAATTGCGAGGGTAATATAAATATTTCTTCGGGTTGTGGCTCTGACACCTTCTAATACAATAGAAGTTTTTACTGTTGTAATTACGGCCCCGTTACCGTTAGGCAGTTTCCTAAAGGCACCGATGTATTCCTCACCATCCTCACCCTTGTAGATAATCTGACTGTTGCTTACACTGCTTTCTATCATTGCATGGACTATGGGGTTATTGCTTTCGTCAGCTCCATCAATAAGTGCCTGAATATCGTTGTGAACAAGCAGCTTTCCCTCTGCATTTACAAGAAAAGACTGATTGACACTTCCTGCAGAAAAAGTCGCAATCATTTTTTCAAGAGAATAGAGAATGCCTACTGACTTGTCCCCTATGGGGCAGTATATGGCCATAACTGGTATAGAAAAGAAAGGAGTTGCATTGCTTAAAAGAAAGTCTCCGTCCTGGGCAGCCTGTAATTCATCTGTTGCCTGGGCAAAAAATTCCTGTGGCAGGCTTTCTTCTTTTTCGTTTGCGGCTAAAAAAGAAGTATTCAAAAAAATCTGATTGTCTGTCTGTGAATACAGGGCAATGATGTCACTGTTCCGTGAAAAGAACATTGATTCAAGCGTGCGTATTTCAGCTTCATTATCGCCAGCGGTTTTTAAAAGGTCAAAGAACATAGCGGTTGAGGCAGTTGCCCGCTCTATTCGGTTTTCTGAATCCGACATTGTGCGGCTATTTATAGAAAGATTGTTTTCTTCAGATGAAGCCTTAATATCTTCTGAGGTAAAGTAAGAAACAGCGATTGTAACTCCGACAAGGGCTGTAAGGAGCAGGGCAGAGACAATGCCAATCAGCTTCATTCCAATTGAGTTCTTAGGACGGTTGGCCCTTTCCTTTTCTTTTTTTGCCTTCTCTTCGTCTTTTAATTTCTGTTTTACAGCAAGCTTTTCTGCTTCTATTTTTTCTTTTTCAGCTTCAAGCTCTTTCTTTAGCTCTTCAT
>CAJOQA010000306.1 GCA_905236465.1 uncultured Treponema sp. | reverse complement strand
GGGAAATTTCAGTTTTTAGGACTGCCCTAAAGTAGGTCTTATGGTAACACTTTATGATATTGCAAAGATAACAGGTCTGTCTGTCTCTACGGTAACACGCATTCTTTCTGGAAAGGCTGGAATTAGAAATGATTCAATAGAGCGTGTTTTTCTAGCGGCAAAACTTACGGGTTTTTTACTTGATGATGTAAACGACGCGACAGACAATCTGCTGGCAAAGTATATAGGCGTAATTGTAGAAGAGGGTTCTTTTTCAAATGGGCTTGAGCATCCGCTTTTTTCTGGAATCCTGCAATCTTTTCAAAAAAGGATGGCAAGTGACGGTTACAATCTTATTTTTCTTTCTAAGACAGCAAATCCAAATCTTTCCTACATAGATTTTTGCAAGGAAAAAAATATCAAGGGCCTTTTGATTGTAAATTCGATTTATACTGACAAGGAGGTCTCTGACTTAGTTGAGTCCGGAATGCCTTGCGTTTCATCAAATGAATTTATTCCGGGAATATGCACCGTTGTCTCTGAAAATACAGATGCCGCAAGAAAGGGGACTGAATATCTAATTGCAAAGGGGCATACAAAAATTGCTTTTATGGGTGGCCCCCAAACCGTAAACTGCCCGTCTACTATGGAAAGGTTAGAGGGCTATAAGATTGCGCTGAGGGGAGCAGGAATAAAATACGATGCTTCTTATGTTGTGTATGCAGCTAAGTGGGAATTGGATGCTGGCTTCTTGGCTGCAAAGAAATTGTTAAAAAAGGCTCCTGATTTTACGGCGGTCTTTTGCGCATCTGACTTATTGGCTGCGGGGGCAATAAAATATTTTCATTCAGTTGAAAAAAAAGTACCGGAAGATATTTCGGTAATTGGTTTTGATGATTCTTTGATTGCTTCTTGCTCAAGCCCTGCAATAACAACCTTTAGGCAGGACAGGGAAAAAATAGGGGCTGTGTGCGCAGAAAAATTGACTAGCGCAATGGCCGGCATATCTGATTATTCAATAATCAGGTTGCCGGTAAAATTTATTGAGCGGGAATCTGTCGCAGATATACACAATTTTTAGCCGACTTTTAGATGCTGAATTTATCTTTCCAATGCCAGATAGGTTTTGCAAGTTCATTACTGAAGGGTTGCTTTCTTGCAAAGTCTGGAAGCCAAGAGCTATCATCACTTAGGTCTTGGTAGAAAAGGTATTCAAACTGGTAAGAGTCAATTATTTTTCTAAGTTCCTTGTCTTCTGCTTCATTAACTAGGCGGTTTTGAAAAGAAGAAAGAGACTTGTTTCTTTGCTCAAGACTAGCTTGCCCTTCTTTAAATGGAACAGGCGTGTACTGGGACATCAAGGAAATGCAGGCTTTGCCGTCTGCGTGTTTTTTTAGCCAGTCCAAAGTAAAATGCGTGTCTTCCATTCTTCCTGGCAAAAAAAGGTGGCGGATTATTATGCCTGAAAGCATCTTCTCTTTTTTGCTACCATCTTTTCCCTTTACTTGACAAAACTTTAATGGACTTGTGCTAATCATATAGCGTATTGCTTTTTTTGCAACGCTAGGATAATCTTCTGCCTTAAAAAGCTCGCTGCTCATCATGGGGTTTAATGTTTTTAAGTCAGGAAGCCAAATGTCAATCAGACCTGATAAAAGCTCTAGCATTTCAAGGCTTTCGTATGCAGATGAATTCCAAGCGATTGGAAGGGTTAGTCCTGAATCTTTTGCAGCCCTAATAAAATCAGCTATAAGAGGAATGTGATGACTTCCTGTAACAAGGTTTATGTTTTCAGCTCCAAGTCTTTGCAGTTCAAGGCAGATTTTTACAAAGTCTTCCCTGCTGACTTCAGCCCCCATACCCTGCTGGCTTATCTGATAGTTCTGGCAAAAGGCACAACGCAAAGTGCAACCTGTAAAAAATATAGTCCCTGAGCCATTAAAAACTGTGAGTGGCGGTTCTTCTCCAAAGTGCAGACAGGCAGATGCAATGCGAAGTGCAGAACTTTCTTTGCAAAAGCCAAAACTTTTATTCCTGTCGCTTTTGCAAAGTCTGGGGCACTGTCCGCAGGATTCGTAATAGTCAGTGCTCACTTTAGTGCCTGCTTTTCAAGAAAAAGTGACATCATAAAAGAAAGATTTTCTAAGGGCAAGTCTTCTGCTTCATAGTTTACAAGTGAGCAAAGTTCCTTCCAATCAGAATCTGTTAAACATTCCGTGTTTTCATCAGAAGAATTTAGCAGCGACTGCATTGCCGCAAGTTTGTCTATGCTTGCATTGCTTGGCTCCTTTTCTAAATCTGCGCTATTCAGGATATAAGTTTGCATCCAATAGTCAGAAAAAGATTTTGCAAGGGAAGGCATAGCTTTATTTTCTTTTTCAAAAAAAGTGCACACCTCCTTGCAAACTTCCTCTCCATTATACGAAGAAGAGGCACGGGCATGTTTTTTTATTTTTTCTATATCTGAATAAAATTTTTGAATGGTGTCCAAGGTTAATAGCTCCTAAAGGATTTTGAGAATTTTATAGTAACGCTTGTTTTTAGTCAAGGTGGAGTCTTAGCTCCTGTACTTTTTGAGGGATTGGGCAAGCGAAATGATTATGTTCAGTTCCTTTTCCGAAAAGTCCTTGATTAATGATTGCAGCAAAAGCTGTTTTTTATATTCTTGGCTGTTGCCCTCAGCTAAAAAAGAAAGGTTCACATCTAAGGCTTTGGCAATTTTCATTGCTTTTCCCAATGTAGGTTCTGCAGAGTTTTCTTTTATATATGATTTCAGTGTATTTTCGCTAATGCCCGTTTTTGCGGAAAGTTCTTTTATTTGCATTTCCTTGCAATCCATGATGTAGCGCACGTTATCCTTAAAACTCATAGAACAATAATAGTAATTTTTTATCCACTTTTACTTGAAAAGTATAACATTTCACCTTATAATTTATATAAGGGATAATTTATTATCCGCATAAATGGAGGTTACTTTGAAATATAAATATAAGGATTTATATTTTTTACTTTTTTTTATTCTTCCTCTTTGTCTGCTTTCATGTGTTACGCCACCACCGGCTAGCTACAGCTTAAGTGAGATGTCGTTACAGGAAGTATCAGAAGAAAAGGCTGAAAGCCTTGGCTTGGCATTGCAGAATTTCACTTATGACCAAATTAGAAGTTTTAATGTCCTTGTTTTGGATAGTGAGAATGCAAAGGTTACGGATGAATATTTGGTAAAAGGAGAAAAATACCACAAGATAAGTTCAGAAAAGATAAGGGAACTTCAATACAATGCACTTCGCGAAGTTTTTTACATGGGGGACTTTGACACAGAATATAAAAATAAGCAGTATGATTTGATAATCCTTAGAGATGCAAGTGTAAAACCAGGTTCTACAAGTGGCACAAAAGTAGAGATGAACGTAACTTTATACTTTGTATACCCGACTAATAATCTTCCCCAATTTACTGGCAGTGAGATGTATGTAATAAGGGGACAGAGCTCCGCCCAAGGAATAGGTGTTATTCCATATCCTGCGGCGAATGACGGTGTTAAGGAAGCAGCTGAGAACTGTGCTGAAAATATTAAGGTTTCCCTGAAAAATGGAATCTCTGTCTTGACTTTAAAAGATGGTCAGCCTGTAAAAACTGAAAGCCCTGCTAAAGTGGGAAGTGAAAATCAGGATACTTCAAATTCACTAATCGGCAAACAGGAAGAGACCGGCATACAAAGTGACAGTATAGAAAATACAGAAAACCAGAATACAGAGAGTCAGAATACAGAAGGGCAGCCTGCGGATTCAAGGAAAGGGACAAGCGTGAATACAAATTATGTTCCAAAAGGCTTACGGAAACTTCTTAACAAATAGCGGTTGGAGGAATGCAATGAGAACTAGAAACTATACATATACGTTAATTTTTGTATTTTTAGCATCCCTTTGCTCCTGCATGAGCACAAGAGTTTATGAAAAGACTAGCAAGGAGCTTTATGAGGGCAATGTCCTTATAGAAAAGAGCGAGGTCTTGACATTAGATGGAAAAGAGAAAAACAGTTCCAGCGAAAAGTTCTATGATTTTTCTGATGTTTACTCAAAGGCAGAAGAAGATGACAAGAGCATAAGGTATCATACTTTTACAGGCTTGTCACAAAAATCTTCAAAGAAGGATTATGATTCTATAGATATATCCCTTATGGAATATGTTGTGGATAAATCAACAGGGGAAATTTTATCTTATAATCAGGGGACAAGAAATGTCCGCATAAAGGATGGAAAGATTGTAAAGCAGAATGTAGGAACTTCTTCAGGAATCATATATGTGGAGGCTTTGGGAGAAGAATTCAGTGAGCCATACGAAAGTGCTTTAAAAGAAGAAATCCTTACTTATCTTACAAAAGATAAAAACGATGCGGATGAAGTTTCTGAAGAAAGTGAAAGTAGTGCAGGGAATCTTAAATCTGTAACTAACATAGAACGGGTAACTGTAGAAAGTTCACCAAATGGAAAATTTATTGCTTACTCAATAATTGGTAAGCCCTTTGTTATTGCAGGTTCAAGTGCTTGGAATTTAGTAAAATGCGCAGGCTATGCCCTGATAAACTTTGCGGGTGGCTACAATATGTCATCCGGAAAGAGTTCTTCTAACAATATGAAAATTTGGTATATGCCCAGTTATAAGGCCGCTAAAGCAAAGGCTGCTGAAGCGAAGGCAAATAACGGAATAAAATATTATCCTGAGTACCACCTGCCTTTTACCAATAACCACATAAAAGTTGAGAAATTTGACAGGGACATACATGTTGTTGTGACTAGTGATGGTCAGGCAGAGACAATCACCCCTATAGAAACATTTGAGTATGACAACACAATATCTGTAGAAAGATCTGCAAAAGCAGATGCTGCTTCAACTGCTGCCACTGCTGATTTGATTGGAACTGCTGTTACGATTCCTGTTTCGGTTGGAACTTGGATAGGCGGTTTTGCAATCGGCATTTATGGACAGTTTCAAAAATAACGGCTACGAAAACTTTCAGGAGGTTTGATTTATGAAAAAAATTTTAGCTTTAATGGTTATTGCAATAAGCGCTCTTATTGTAATCAGCTGCTCTTCCACAAAGGGGGATGCAAGGGACACTGCTGTTTATAAGCAGAATGAAGAGTTGAACCGTCCCCATTGGGTAGGTGCTCAGTTTACGACAAAGATGAACAAGTCCCACTATTATTGGGAAGGTGGTGTTGATGATGCAGGCTTTTTTGCCTCTGGTGAAGCAAAGTACAGTGATGTAAAAACTTCTACCCAGGCCGCTGATTTAGATGGTAAGGCAGCCCTTGCAAATTATGCCAAGCAGAATATCACTTCTATTGCCAGTGAGCTTTCAAAAAATGAAGGTGGGGACAGCGAGACAGAAAAAGAACTGCAGAATTTTACACAAACGGTTTCTTCAATAACAATTTCCGGCATCATGAGAGTTGACCGTTACATTGCAGAGGATGGCACTGTTTACGTCCTTATGTATGTTCCAACAGAAGAAGTTGAAAAGGCTTTAAAGAACAAGGACAACAGCGAGTTTGCAAACAGGGTTTTGGACAAGGTGTATGGACTTTCTGATGCGAAAAAAGAATAGAAACTATTTTATTCTTCTTTTAGTATTAGAAGTATTTTTATTTTGCGCATGTGCTAGTAGTACTGATAAAAATAATGTCCACTTGTATGACGAAAGCGGACTTCCCTTGTGGGCAGGTAAGACTTTTACTAACCCGCAGGGGATATGGGCAGGCCCTGTAACAGAAAAGGGGTATTACGCTTCAGGGCAGGCAAAATATTCAGATGAAAAGTCATCTCTTGCGGCAGCAGAATTGGATGCAAAGGTTAGGCTTGCCGACTTTGCAAGATCATCGATTTCTGGTGCTTATAGAGTTGATAAGTTTACAGCCAGTGATGGAAGGGTTTATGTCTTATTTTTTATTTCGGAAAAGAGTGTAAAAAATCAGCACAAGCAAGTGGAGCCTTAAGGAGGTACGTGTATGAAAAAACAAAAGCTTATTTCTATTTTGATTTTTTCTTTGTTTGCATTTTTTGCAGCTAGTTTGCTAACAGGATGCGATCTTTTTGAAGATGATGATGACTGCCCAACTACAGGTTATCACATTTACTATACATCTGACGGGGTAGCCTATGAATATTCAAGCGAAGCTGAATGTAGCAATGCGGCTGCCTCACGCGGATATCCTTACTATTGCTGGGACGGTGAGAAATGCCACGCCTATTACACAAAATGAAAATTTGTCATCTTATAGGGTATAGCCTTGTTGCCTTGGTCTTCTTTTTTCTAGGGCTACTTGTTTCTCCTGGGAGCATCCCTAGGAGAAAGATTGTCAAGAAACTGTCCTATACAAAAGCGGCAGCTCAAAGGAAGTATGACAAATGGGACAAAGCATCTCTTGTTTTTTTTGACAGTGGTCAAAGTCTTGCAGATTTTGAAAGTCAGCATGATACATTTATACTCTACTTTTGGGCAACTTGGTGTCCCCATTGCCGGAACATTCAGGACAAGATGAACCTTATTGATGAAGACCTAAATTCTTATCTTCCGCTGGTAAGTCTTTCTTTTGACACAAAAAAGGAAGACTTTGACTTATATAGTAAGGAATACCCTTATACTTTTCCTGTGCTTGTAGAACGAAAATCCTATGGGGAAAATTCTTTCTGCCTTAGAGAAGGGAATTTTAATATTCCTTCTATACCATCTGCCTGGGTTATAAAAAGTGGAAAGATACAGAAAATCTTCATTGGCGAAAAGGGTGCTGATAAGCTTTACGAATGGTTAAGAGAACAAAAGTTTTAATAAAAGGCTCAATTTCGAGCGGAGCCTTTAAAAACTCTCTTATGGGAACCTTGAAAAACTGCAGTTTTTCAAATTTCAAATTCGCTTACTATAGCTGCACTCATCATCTCAAAATCATCTTCGCTGACCTTGTGTTTTTCCATATCAACATGGCCGTCAGTAAAGGAAATTCCTTCTGCCTCAAGTTTTTGCTGCTGGACATGGCTCCCGCCAAAGGCAAAACTTCCCGAACAAAAGCCCTTAGCGTTTACAACGCGGTGGCAGGGGGTAAAGGAATTGTCTGGATTTTTGTGCAAGGTATTTCCCACATATCGGCGTAAGTTGCAGTTTCCGACAAGCGCCGCAATCTGCGAATAGGTTGCGACTTTCCCCTTTGGAATCAGGCGCACTGCAGCATATACCTTTTCTGCAAGAGGGGGTAGTGTAATGCTTTTCCGCTGATTTTCTTCCATACGAAAAATATAACATAGAAGCCCCCTTTTTGCTATATATCTAATGTATAGCAAAATGATTGCTTTCAGAGAAAGCTAGTGTGAATAATCTTTTAAAAAGTTTAGCCAGTTTTTTTGACT
>CAJOQA010000305.1 GCA_905236465.1 uncultured Treponema sp. | reverse complement strand
CTAAGGTAAATGCCAATATCAGCAAGTTTTTTGTTGCCAGAGGCATCTGTCTGGTTTGTCGTGGTAAGTAAATCCTGACCGGCACCCTCTGCAACGACGATTACTGCATGGTGGCGTTCGCGTAGACGCTCTTCTAGGTGGGCAAGGAAACCGTTTGGGCCGTCCATGTCAAATGGGACTTCTGGAATAAGACAGAAGTTTGCTTCGTGGCTAGCAATAGCTGCTGCTGTGGCGATAAAGCCTGATTCGCGACCCATAAGCTTTACAAGACCGATTCCGTTAATCTGGGAATGGGCTTCCATGTGGCAGGAGTTAATGGCTTCTGTTGCTTTTTGAACTGCTGTTTCAAAACCAAAGGAACGGTCAATAAATTCCAAATCGTTATCTACAGTCTTTGGAATTCCTATGACTGCTACCTTTAGGCCCCGCCTTTCAATTTCATTACCGATGTCAAGGGCACCGCGCTGGGTTCCGTCTCCACCGATAATGAACATTACGTTTATGTTCAACCTTTCAATTGAATCCACTATATCTGTAACGCGGTCTCCGCCACCTCTAGAAGTGCCTAGGAAAGAACCTCCGATTTTGTGTATGGTGTCTACGTTGTCTGGGTTAAGGTCAACTGTGTCAAAGCCTTCTTCTGTAAAGAAGCCCTTATAGCCAAAGCGGATGCCCCTGATTCTGCGGACCCCGTACCGGTTCCACAAGCAACGGACTACTGCGCGGATAACGTCGTTAAGACCAGGGCAAAGACCACCACAAGTACAAATTCCTGCTGTAACATGGGCTGGATTAAAGTATATCAGTTCACGAGGACCTGCTTTTTCTAGCAGGTTTGTTGAATCTTCTGCATTTCCCTTGTCGTCATCAAAAACATTGACAAGGTTACGGACAAAAGCTGTGTCTTTTACATAAGATGCGCGGAAGTCACCGTGCTCGCGCGAAAGTTCAATAGGAGACTTGACCTTACATTCCCCTAATGATTCGACTTTAAAATCGTATTTTATCTTGGCCATAAATCCTTACCTCAAAATGTAAATTCCTGTTCTTTAAGTTAATAGAATAGCTTTTAAAAGCCTGATTGTCAATCCGAAAAAGAAAATCTTAAGAAATCTAAAATAATATCGAAGAAAAGTTAAAAAAAATTGTGACAAAAAATGAAAATGGGTTTATACTGATACTTATCTGTAAAATATAAAAAAGTGTTTGGGGGCATGTAAGAAAATGATAAAAGACTCAGATTATAAACGTGTGCTAGATGCTATTGCATCCCCTATTTTGATTGCCTTTCCCCTTTATGATCAATCTAAAAATGAGATAAAGGACTTTGAGATAGAATATCTGAATGAAGCCCTCTCGAATCTGACGCAGAATCTTTTTAGCGTCCACATGAAACTTTCTGAATGTATAAAAGATCTTTCAGAAACCGTTCATTGGCTGCAGATAGGTGTGGAATGCTTCCTTACAAAACGCAGCGTGGAGAAATCTTTCTATTCGAATTTAGGCTCCTGCTGGATACGGATTGTCGTCAACTCTATGTTGGATGGCTATATCTGCCTTACCGTATCCGATATTTCTAAGGACAAGGAAAACGAGCAGAAGCTGCGTAACCAAAACATGCGTCTTGCAGCCCTTACTGACGAGCTAAGCACAAGCCGTAACGACCTTAAGAAAAAGTTCAATAATATACAGACCTTAAACGACCAGCTACAGTTTGCGGCCTACCATGATACCTTGACCAACCTCTATAACAGGGCTTGGTACAATAAATGTATAGCATCTGCTATTGACAAGGCTGCCCGGAACCGTGGGAAATTCGGTCTTGTCATAATCGATATAGATGGAATTAAGGCTGTGAATGATTCCCAGGGGCTGAAAGCGGGGGATGAGCTTTTGCGTAAGGCTGCGGCCACTCTGCGTAGGCTAGAAAGCGATACCTGCAAGGCCTTCCGTTTTGGTGGTGATGAATTCATAATGCTGAACGAGAGCATCGTTTCTAGAATGGATATGAAAATCCTTGCGGATACCATGCTAAGTCAGTTTAAGGCAGCAGGGCTTTCTATTTCAGGGGGAATTTCCGTTTACCCTGATGATTCAGATAAAGCCGAAGATTTGCTTAAGTATAGTGATATGGCTAAATCTGAAGTAAAGGTTTCTGGAAAGGGCAGAATAGAATTCTTTGAAAAAATGATGAAGGAAAAATTCCTTCAGAAAATGAATATTGAAAATAAACTGTCTAAGGCAATGGATAGTAATATTTTTCAACTTTATTTTCAGCCACAGTTTGATGTTGCTTCAGGCCTGTTGCGGGGCTTTGAGGCGTTAATCCGCTGGTATGATGATGATTTAGGTTGGATTAGCCCTGAAAAGTTTATTCCCTTGGCAGAAGAGTCTAGACTTGTGATTCCCTTGGGGGACTGGGTAATCGATACAGCTTTAAAAACTCTTAAAGAGTGGGAAGATAAGTATTCTTTTGATGGCATTATTTCTGTAAACGTTTCTCCTTTGCAGTTACGACGTAGCGATTTTATCGATGAGCTTATAAAAAAGGTGAACTGTTATGGGGTTGATGTGCGGCACCTAGAGCTTGAGATTACAGAGGGAATGCTTATAGAAAACCTGCAGGAAACTGTTGAAAAGTTGAAACAGATTCGGGATATGGGGATGGGGATTTCCCTTGATGACTTTGGTACAGGCTATTCTTCCTTGCGCTACCTGCAGATTTTGCCCCTGACGACTTTAAAAATCGATAAGTCCTTTATCTCAAACATAAGTGCAAAGGATGGGGTTGAGGCTGATATAACAGAAAGCATCGTGTCTTTGGTTTCTAAACTGGGGCTTGATACGATTGCCGAGGGGGTAGAGACCCCTGCTCAGCTTGATATGCTTAAAAAGTTTAACTGCCATAATGT
>CAJOQA010000304.1 GCA_905236465.1 uncultured Treponema sp. | reverse complement strand
TTCACCGAAGCGATGACACCGGAAGGGAAAGCCACAAAGTCCGCATTGTAAAAACAGATGCCAAGAATCACAGATGGGTAGACATCCCGCTCGGCTTTACGCGGGGAGATGCCGTATACCTTTTGCAGACAAAGTCTATGTCAAAAAGGTACAAGAGGGTCCTTCCCCCTGATTTATCTGCTTTTAGAAAACAGCCAGGCCCCGAACGCTTACCCCTACTAGACCTTGCACCTGTAAAAAAGGGGGACTTAAACTATTTTCCCGAAGGGCTTTATATAGGCATCTCAACTGTATCTGATGCCCATACAGTTCAAGTTTTGCATCCTGTACGAGTAATCCTGGAGCTTAACAGCGAAACTTCCTATGATCTCATAAAAAAAGACAATGATCCTAGCAAGCCCCTGCTTCCCTACAGCAAAAAAGTTGTTTATATAAGCCTAGACCCCTTTGTTCCTGAAGGAAAAATTTCTATCTTGAAAAAACAACTGGCTGCTCTTATAGAAAAGGGCTACTTTAATTTTGTTGCAAATAACCTTGCCCACTTAGAACTTTTACGGGGCAAAAAAGTAAATGTTATAGCTGGTCCTTACCTGTATATATTTAATCGCTGGGCTGCTAGTTTCCTTGAAAATCAGGGGGTCAGGGCTTTTGTAATGCCGTATGAAAACTCTGAAGAAAATCTTTCAGAAACTTTTGTTTCGCCAGCAGAAAAAGCAAGGCTTTTGCTTCCCGTTTTTGCATACCCTGCCTTGTTCAGAATGAGGTTTAAGTTGCCCCATGACTATGACTTTACCTTCTTTACAGACAAGGAAGGTATGGAATTTAAGGTTAATTCCACAGAAGACGGGTCTTTTGTTCTTCCAGAGTACCCCTTCAGCATTCTTGACAAGGCTGATAGCTTAAAAAAGGAAGGCTGGACCCACTTACTCATAGACTTTTCAAAGACGAAAGTTGCAAAGTCCAATATGCGGGACCTGATTACCATTTTGCAAAACAGGACAAATGTTCAAGGTTCTAGTCGCTTTAACTGGAAAGACGGTTTCTTTAGCCAAGAAAAAATGGATGCCTACAAGGCTGCCGCTGAACGAGAAAAGGCTAAGGAAAAAACATCTTTTAAGGGAAAGAAAAAGGGACGCCGTTAACACAAATGGTGACTTCCGAACCTGATTTAAAATCGGGAGAGGAAGCCATTAAAAAAAATCATTGAGGATGGGTTTCTAAAGATTGCCTATACTTTTTATCTATAACCCTTATCTCCTCAATGACATTGGAAATAATATTTAAGTTTTTTTCAAGATTTAACCTGTAAAAAATTTGAGTCCCCTTCTTTATAGGAATCACCCAGCCTGAATCTTTAAGTACTTTTAAATGATGTGATATAGCAGGCCGAGACAAATTAGTTTTAGAAGAAAGATTTGTTACGTTTATTCCTTCAAAGTTAGAGATTGCAAGCTGCAGTAAAAGTTCCTGCCTTACTTCATCCCCTAAAGCAATAAAAAGAGGCCCACAAGTTTTAAATTTTTCAATCAAACTTTTTAATTCTTCTTGATTTATCAAGTTATTGTCCTTTCGTAAAAGTTTCTAAACGTTTAAAATAATAAACCTAGTACAAGAATTTGTCAATATCAGTGTTGAAAAATCTAAACGTTTAAACGTTTAATTATAAAAGATGGGGCTTGTCTAGCACAATCTTGGCTTCTTCATAAAGAGTCGGAAGAAGGTTTTCTGCAATTCTACATTTAGTTCCATGGTTATGACCTGTACGTGCATCAAATTCAAAAACTATATTTCCAGAGTTTAATGCTTCCGTAAACTTTTTAATACTAAAGTTTTTTAACATATAGGCTTTAAAGTAGTGGAAATATCTCTTTCTTTTTATTCGTTTTTCTTCTGCAATCACAAAGATAAAATCCACGTTGAAAGGAATCAGCTTTTAACGTTGTACGAAAAGATTTTTCATCTTTTGGATATTCTTTACCGGCTTTTTGATGTGGCCAACCATAGTTAGGTAAAAGAAATTGAGACACTATTTTTGCAGCCCTAGGTGATGGTTCTGTATGGAATAAAGTAATACGCGAAGAACTTCCAACTTTATGGCACTTAAGTTCCCATTCTGCGGCATTAGGAATAGGAAGATTATTTTCAGGGATGTTTAATAAGTCTTCTAATAGGTTCCCGTGGGCTCCATCATTAGTTTTTCTCCTTTTATTTTCAATCCACCCCCTAGATTCGAACTCTTTCAAGCTTTGAATAAGTTCTTCTTTTTTTATAAGTTTTAATTCTGTACTCATATTACATCCTCAAATAAGGTTGGTTGGTGAAATTTTGCAACTTCACTATTTGCTTTATTTTTTTTAAGTCTTTCTTCTGCCATTTTGCAATAAATGGGTGAAATCTCTATCCCAATATAATTGCGGTTTAGTCCCGCAGCCACAACTGCTGTTGTTCCACTTCCCATAAAAGGATCCATAATAATTTCACCTGTTGTAGAAGAAACTATCCTGTCAATTAAAGCGACTGGAAAAGGTGCTGGATGTGCATTTTTTTGTTCCTGCATAAATTCCCATATGTCTCAATAACTATTTGCTTTTGGGGCAAGCTTAAATTTTGGTTTTGCAATCAGATATATAACTTCATACGTAGGTAGGAAATACCCTGGGTTAAAATTTATTCCCCCCTTTCTTTTCCAAATTATTATCTGGCGAATCGGGAACCCCTCTAAAATTTCATGCCTATCTTGCAAAAGCCCTGCTTGAACCCTCCATTTGTGGTTGTAAAAAATCGCTCCATTGTTTTTTATAATTCTATACATTTCTGTTAAGCAATTTCTTTGCCAGTCAATATATTCATCATAAGGCATATTATCATCATAATTATCGTAACCGTTTATTAGGGCTGCATTGGCCCATTTTCCGCCACGTCCATCTTTCATTCCATTCCCTGTTGAATTTTTTAAATTGTATGGAGGAGATGTTACAATAATATCTACAGATTCGTCAGGAATACTTTTCATTACATCTTCGCATTTCCCGCATATGATTTTATTGAGAAATTCATTTATATCTTTTTTCTCATTTATTTCCATTTTTTTTAACCTTATACTATATTTAATTATAAAAGTCAGACTAATTGTTGGCTCCCCTAACTAACACTTTCTGGCCACAGGTCCTTGTCCCTTACCGCAAAAAGAAACTCACTTTTTTCACCTAATTTAATCTTAAAATCTATTTTTGCAAGGCCTGAATACTTGTATTCTATGAATTTGTAAAAAAGGGAAGAAAGTTCAGGGCAAGCTTCTTCTGTGCAAAATGTATTGTAGAGGCTTTCTTCTTCTTCAAATAAAATCTTATTTTTTTGTGCTGGTAAAAAGTGCAAAGAAAAACCTGATGCTGGCCTAAAATAAAACTTTAATTTAATCTTTAAAAGTTTTATAAATAAAAAAGGATTTTTATCTGTGTCAGCAGAAATTTTTTTTCTTTCCTGAATGGCTTGAGCCTTTATAAGGTCGCTGATTATTTCAGTACAATCGTCAACTGAATCTTCTCTTAAAGTAAGATATAAAGCAGTTAATGGAATCAGTCTTTTTAAATGATGTTTTTTTGCAAAGGATGCACCTTTATACTTTTCAAGCAAAGTGTCATATTTTTTTTCAGCGACCTGCCAAATTTGATCTACCCTGGCACTTTCGTATTTTATTATCAGGCTATTATTTGCGCTTTCATAGTCCTTATTTTTATAAAAAAACTTAGCACCCGTTTTCATGGCAACCTCATACTTTTTCTTGTTGAAAATATCTTATTCAGTATATAGTAAATGCCCCTGATTGTCTATGAAAAAAATGTTATTGTTTCTATTGACAAAAACACAAAGAGAGTGTAAAGTGTTTCTATAAATAGAATGTTACTACGAAAAGAAACGGAGGCTTCAATGACTGAAAATATAGATAAACGCTTTGACTGTAAGTATTTGACCTTACCCTGTGATCGCTATACACCCCTGTCTTTGGCAAAGAAAATAGGGGCAAAGGCAATCCTTGAAAGCGCCCGCTTTAATATGGGAAAGGAACGCTATTCCATCCTTTTGGCGCAAGAGGCCTTTCGCCTTGTCCAAGATGAAAGCGGTGTCTATTTCCTCGTAGAAGGTAAAAAAATTCCTTTTGAAAATCAGGAAAAAAAATCAGATATACTGGATGCCCTTCTTTACCTAGCAAGCGAAAATGAATTGCCGATAAAAAATATTCCCGTCCCCGCCAGTGGAATCGGTTATTTAAGCTATGAATTCTGTGCCCGCTGCGACACAATACATCTTGCCCCCCAAACTGACCCCCTGAATATTCCAGAGAGCGAATTTATTGTGGGCCATGTCTACATTGTCTTTGATCACTTTACTGAAAGCCTCCACATTTTTGCCCTCAACTATAATGAGCACCAAATCGATTTGCAGGCAGCTATAGATAATCTTAAAAACCGCTTGAATGACCTGGACTTTAGTTATCTTTCGCCACCAGAAGAAAGCCAACCTTGCACTGTTCTTACAGATCTTGCAAAGTCAGAGGAAGAATACAAGTATAAGGTAACAGAACTTAAAAAGCGCATTGTCGCAGGAGATATTTTTCAGGCAGTACCCAGCCGCCGCTTGCAGTTAGACTGCGCGTCATCTGCCTTGGAAATCTACCGGAGGTTACGTTCTGTAAACCCGTCTCCTTACCTTCTTTACCTAGACTTCGGTGACAGGCAGTTGGTCGGCTCTTCCCCAGAAAGCTTGGTCCGTGTAAGGGACGGTGTAGCTTCAATCCGCCCCATAGCAGGCACCCGAAGAAGGGGAGAAAACTCCGCGGAAGATGAAAAACTAAAGGCAGACCTGCTTTCTGACCCTAAAGAAAGAAGTGAGCACTTAATGTTAGTAGACCTGGCTAGAAATGATTTAGGCAGGGTCTGCCAGGCAGGTAGCGTTACTGTTACCCGCTTTATGGACTGTGAATACTTTAGCCATGTAATGCACTTGGTTAGCGATGTAGAAGGTAAAGTTTTACCCGATTTAAAACAAATTCAAGTTTTGCGGTCTGCCTTCCCCGCAGGAACCGTTTCAGGTTCCCCCAAGATTTCGGCAATAGAAATACTTAGCAGTTTAGAAAGCGAAAAAAGAAAGTTTTACGCAGGTGCAATCGGTTACCTGCAAGCATCCGGCGACCTTGACTTTTGCATTGGAATCCGCTGTGCCCTAAAACAGGGCAACACTTGGACGCTGCAGGCTGGTGGTGGCATAGTTTACGACAGCAATCCAGACAGGGAATGGCAGGAGACTTGCGAAAAGTTAGGGGCTTTACGAGCTGTCTTAGAGAATTCAAAGTAGGAGCATAACATGATTTTAGTTTTAGACAATTACGATTCATTTACATATAATGTGGTTCAGGCCTTGCAACGCCTGTCTGGGCAAGAGGTAAGGACATACCGGTCAAAGGAGATAACCTTAGATGAGCTGAAAGAACTTTCACCCGATAGCCTGGTTATAAGCCCTGGCCCTGGTCGCCCTAGTGAAGCCGGTATCAGCGAAGACGCAATCCGGTATTTTGCAGGAAAAATCCCAATTTTGGGAATCTGCCTAGGTCATCAGGCTATAGGAGAGGCTTTTGGCGCAAAGATAATTCAGGCAAAACGGATATGCCACGGTGTTGTCGAAGAGATGGATTTAGATGGTCGGGGGCTTTTCAGGCTGACCGGCACAAAATCCTCTTTTACCCGCTACCATTCTTTGGTAATAGACGAAAGTACCCTACCTGCTGATTTTGAAGTTACTGCTCGGTCTGCTGACGGAGACATCATGGGAATCCGGCATAAAAGCCTATTTATAGAAGGAATCCAGTTCCACCCTGAATCCATTGCAAGCAAAGATGGAGATGCTATTTTTAAGGCATTCTTAAATTATCGCAGACAAAACCTGCCCGCTGCCGCCTACTTGAACAAGCTACTTGCTAGAAAGGACTTAACGGAAGAAGAAGCCGCCCTCTTTATGGAAAACCTAACTGATGGCGATTTAGATGAAAGGGTAACCGCAGCTATGCTGACTGCTATGGCAGCAAAGGGGCCTGCGACAAGTGAAATGATAGGCTGCGCATCTGTTCTTTTAAAGAAAAAGACTGAATTCCCCATAAAAAAGAAGGGACTTGCTGAAATTGTTGGAACTGGCGGTGACTGCAAAGGAAGTTTCAATATTTCATCCTTAAGCGCTATTGTTGCAGCAGCCTGTGGTCAGCCTGTTGCAAAACACGGAAATAGGGCGGTTTCTTCTAAAAGCGGGGCTGCTGATTTTTATCAGGCTTTAGGTATAAAAATAGATGCAAGTCCTAAAAATACAGCTGAACTTTTGGCTACTACAGATTTTGCATTCTTGATGGCACCTGTTTACCATTCAGCAATGCG
>CAJOQA010000303.1 GCA_905236465.1 uncultured Treponema sp. | reverse complement strand
GTTTGAAACCGCGGAAGCTTCCGGTAAAACGCTGAAGGAACTCGGAATTGATCGCGATGTTTACTGGGCTTACAAGAGCAGCACAGAGGCCGGCAATGAACTTATCAATTTCTGCGATTTGATTGATGAAGAAGATGCCGAATCTGTTATCAACTGCTGCCGTGAAAATAATATCAAAGAATTTGCGATTTCGAGTAACTCTACGGGAATGATTCGTTCAATCATGGCTCTTGAGGCGCAGGGCTGCCGTTTGATCGGAACCACGATGATAAATCGCGATAACCTCCGTATCGATGCAAAACAAATCCCCGCACTCAGAATGGAGATTTTGCAATCCACCTAATGTCTGCTTTATTTCAAAACCGCGACACCACACTTTCTTCGATATATTGCTATATCAAAACAGTAATATTGCATTACTCATCTGAGAAACTTCCCTCAGAATTAACAGAGCGAGGTGTTGAAGAGCCCGATGAAATAGAATTATAAGCGCTGGAAATATCATCTTCAGATATTCCTTCCTCTTCTAATAGATATTCCAACTCTCCATTCGCCTTATCCAATACATCAGTGTTATTCTCTGACCGAGCTTTATCTCTAGCTAAAAGTAACATCACTTTACTAATTTTATCCATGCTGATTCTAAAATAATCTACTTGTTTCTTGTCAATATATCCTGAAATAAAACTGAAAGATTTACTAGCAATATCATCGCTTTTTTCACTAAAATTGAACAAATCTGCAGATGAAATGTCATTCTTTTGATGGACTTGAGATATCAATTCCTCACTTTTAGACACAACATCTGTTAACCATCTTACAGTATTTTCCCTGTTTTTATAAAGGCGCCCTAAATCCTCTACAGGATCTGCGCACACGGAGAAATAATGCATTACACAAAGACTTGCGAAAAAACAAAAACTCTTTCTATTTTTCATCTTATTTTTTCCTTTCCTTAACAACTACCCTATCAATATTGTACCACCAGTTGTAATCATTTCAAAGTACCATATAACAACTTGAAAAATAAATAATTTTCACTTAAAACTGACAAATCAAATGGTTTAGCCGAGGCACTTGTTCCAGTTGACGTATCTTTTTCCCAAAATAACTCCCTTGCTTTCCCTATCCTATAATTCTCACATGACGAAACTAATATGATGTTTCTAAAGGGAGTTCTTAATCCCGGAACGAATTCTGGACAATTTAAGGTAGTTCCTAACTTTGGACAATTTAATGCTGAATACATCCCTTCAATCAATCTTGTACATAAAGCACAAGGATCTTTTTTGGTATGAATATGAATACATAAAGATTTCACATCCGCAAAAGAATAACCATTTCTTTCCAACAATTCACTAATAGTTTTAACTAAAACATTTCCATATCTCGGGTCACCTGTATCTGAAAGCAAGTAATCTATAGCAACTGCTTCTGTATCTTTTAATTTTGAGTAACTTGCCATGGTTTCAGAATACGCTGATTTCTCTATTTTTAGTCGTTCTGCAAGAGTAGTTGCGAAAGGTCCTCTTGGTGGTACTATGACACAAAATCTACTTGTCATATCAATGAGATTACTACTAGAAAAAACCACTGGGGCTGCTTCTAACGATTGTAATGGAGAAAATAAAACATAATAGTTTGGATTAGAATCTTTTTTTAAAATCAAACTAATTCCAACAGTGGCTACATTTATTGTTGTCGATACAGCAGCAAGCTTTCTTTCCAATTGATCAGTGTTTGCATCTGTAGCGTGCTGCATTCTTTTCGATAATTCAGCTAATTGAAGTCGTATTCGATCTATTTCTTTCTGATGTCCTTCCTTCTCTTTAACGAGTTCTTCTTTTGAATCAATCTCTGCCTTATGGTGCTCTTGCCAAGTTTTTTTTCTGTTCTGGAATTGGCTTTGGGTTTCACTTTTTCTTTTTTTCTGGGGAGCTTCCTTTAGCCTCGTCGAAACACGGTCAATTTCTTCTTGAGTTTCAGTTAGTTGAGCTTGTAATTCAGTACACTTTTTCTCTAACGAAGCTTGCTCTAATTGAATTTTTATCTTTTCGGATTCAACATGCATTTTTAGCGTAATTAGATCTTTTCTTAACTTGTCTCTATGCTGTTCTACTTCAAATGAAAACTGTCTTTCAATATCGGCAAGTCTAAGATGGGCTAAGTCTGCACTAAATGGCTGATCAGTTCCAAATTCACAAGGAATAATACCTTCTACACAAAAGGTCAGAGAATTCCTCCACTTCCATATTCTTGGTTTTTCTAAGCTATGTTGTCTGTTCGGATCGGAATCAATTTGCATCGCTTCGCAAGAAAAACCGATAGCATGGATAAAAAAGCTCATGACAAGCGCGAAGATACATCTCTTAATTGAAAATTTCATAAACTGCCTATTAAAACAAAACCGCAAACAGTATATCAGTTCGTGTAATACTTTTAAATTTAAAAAACTGGAGTTTATTAATGGAGTTTTAAACTTTCGATATAATCACTGAAAACCAGAATAAAAAATGGAGAAAAAGATGTATTCTCCTACGTCGATTTCAGTGAATTAACGGAAGATCCGGGATTATTCTTTGACAGGGAATCATGCGAGGAGCGCAGTAAACAGCTTATTTGCTATTGGCCCACTTATTAGGTGGGCGTTGCCCATTTTTTGCTTTTGCTAACTCATTTATGTTTTCTATAAAAAACGAAAATCTCACCATTTTGGAATCGTTGCGGAAGGGAGTCGAACTCGTGCCCCTTTCGCTAAAATTATACTTGTTAATGAATTAAATTGCTGATATTTCAGTTGTTGTGCTGGTTCGTCCTAAGCGATTATTGATCCTCGAAAGG
>CAJOQA010000302.1 GCA_905236465.1 uncultured Treponema sp. | reverse complement strand
TGAGAAGCTCCCCCGCAAATAGGAAGAATTACATCAACCCCGACTGCGTTCATGGCAAGCGCAAGTTCAGCCCCCTTTGAGGCATCGTACCAGTTGCCAACTATCCTAAAGTCACAAGTAGTCCCCTCAAAGGCATCTGCTGCCCCCTTTGCAAAGTAGGGGTAAAGGATGTTGTTCATTATAGGATATTCCTGAGCTGCAATCAGGCCCACCTTGTGGCTCTTTGAGTATAGGCCTGCCATATACCCTGAAACATAAGCCTGGTCCCTTTGGTTGTAGCTTACGCAATAAAAGTGATTTGCCAGCTCTTCATCTATATTGCCTGGCAAAGCTGCGTCTAAGAATATAAATTTTTGCTCAGGAAACTGAATGGCAATGGGGGATGCAAGTTCAGGAAGTGAAGGGTTTGAGGAAACAATTAAGTCGTATTGCCCACCTGCTGCTAAAGCTGTAAGTTTGTTGCTCCATTCACTTTGGTTTGTCCCTGCTTCCATTATATAAAGGTCAGCAACCTTATTCCCGCCTTTTTCTTTAACCGCTTCTTGAACCCCCTGCACAACATGGGCGTATGTTGGGGAATCAGCTATAATGCCAGGAATGAAAACCGCAATGGAAGGAATTTTATTTGAATCTGAATTATCTTTTGCCTTTTTTTGTGAACAGGATGAAAAAAACAGAGTAAAAAATAAAAAAAACAAAATACCAATATACTTTTTCATAATAGCCCCTTTTCAAAGATTTAGGATATTATATAGTAAAAAATATGTAAGTTACAAGTAGAAAGGCTGTTTTTATTTTTTAATTGTGTTACACTAAGTGAATGAAGTTTTTGCTATCTTTTTTTACGTTTTTATTTCTATTTCCATTTTATTCTTTTGCTAAAGAGGGGAAAAGCAAATATGATGTTTACATTTGGAAAGGTGTAGAGTCAATGAAGGGTGAAAGAGTTTTAATGCAAGTTTTCGTTCCTGAAAATGCAAATGGGACTTGTGCGATTATTTGCCCTGGTGGCTCTTATCATCATCTAGGAGTTTTTACTGAAGGCTACACCTCTGCTAGATGGTTCAACGAGCAGGGGGCAACTGCTTGTGTTCTCTGGTATAGGGTAGCAAAGAATAATTACCATTACCCTAGCCAAATGCAAGATATCCAGCGCGCAATTCAGATTATGAGGACTGATGCCAAAAAATACAAGGTAAACCCCGAAAAAGTGGGGCTTGTAGGTTATTCTGCCGGTGGCCACCTTGTAGCCTGGGCTGCCGAAGCAGGGGATGAATGGAACGAACTTGAAAAAATCGGGATAAAAAGTTCTGTCAGCCTGCGCCCTGATTTTTCAGTCCCTGTATATCCTGTAGTCTCAATGCAAGATGACATAGGGCATAAGTGGTCTAGGAAAAGCTTACTTGGAAAAAAACCAAATCAAGAAGAAAAAGACCGTTTTTCTTTAGAACTTCATGCATCTTCGGCAATGCCTCCCATTTATCTTGTTGCTTGCGAAGATGATCCGGTGGTTCTTTTTGAGAACTCAAAACGCTTCAGCCAAGCATTGGAAGAAGCAAAGTGCGATTTTGTCTTTGCCTCTTACCCCTGGGGAGGGCATGGCTTTGGAATGAAAAACGGAGCCTTTATGAAAACTTTTAAATGGAACCAAGGCCTTAAAGAATTTCTTTGCAGCCATGGTTTCTTATCTTATTGAAGCCTGACAGGAACACCGTCTTTGTCAAGTGCTTCTTTTATGGAGCCTACGGTGTAGTCACCTGAATGTACCATAGATGCGACTAAGGCCGCATCTGCCCTGCCTATTGTAAGGACATCAGACAAATGCTTTGTGGTTCCTCCCCCTCCGGATGCAATAACAGGGACAGAGACATTTTCACTTATTATTTTTGTCAGGTTCAGTTCATAACCGTTTCTCGTTCCATCTGCATCAATAGAATTCAAGACTATTTCTCCAGCCCCAAGAGAGCAGGCCTTTTGCGCCCAGTCCAGGGCATCTAGTTCTGTTTTGACCCTGCCACCATTTATGTAAACCCTATAGCCAGAAGGCATGGAGGTGTCTTTTGCCGCATCCATGCCCAAAACTATGCACTGGCAGCCAAAGACTTTTGCTCCTTCTTTTATAAGGTCAGGATTTTTTACAGCCTGAGAGTTAAGTGAAATTTTTTCTGCCCCCGCCGCTATCGTAGACCTGATGTCCTCTATGCTACTTATTCCACCCCCAACACAAAAGGGAATAAACACCCTGCTTGCAACCCTGGAAATTAAATCCAAGATGGGACCCCTACCGTCAGCTGATGCCATTATGTCGTAAAAAACAAGTTCGTCTACACCCTGCCGGTAATATTCCGCTGCCATTTCCACAGGGTCTCCTATATCCTTGTTATCTTGAAACTTAACGCCTTTTGTAGTCCTTCCGTCTTTTACATCAAGACAAACAACTATCCTTTTTTTTAACATTCTTTCCTTCCTTGCACTAAATCAGCAATAACAAAATTTCTTAAAATCTGAAGACCTGCTTCCCCTGATTTTTCAGGATGAAACTGAAAGGCTGTTATGTTGTCTTTTTCTACTATTGAGGGGACCATTGTTCCGTAATCACAATAGCCCTTTATTATTTCAGGTTCACTTGGCTGAATAACATAGGAATGTACAAAGTAGAAGTCGCTTTTGTCCCTTATGCCATGAACTAAGCGGGAGCCTCCATTGCAAAAAGTAACATCATTCCAGCCCATGTGGGGGACCTTTAACTCATTGCGTAATAGAGATTTTTCCCTGTGCTCGTCTTCATTAGGGTGCCGCTCTTCCCATAAGGTTTTAAAATGTCTTATAGTGCCTTTTAGCAAACCCAAACACTTTGTGTTTCCTTCTTCGCTTTCCTCAAAAATAATTTGGGACCCCAAGCATATTCCAAGCAAGGGTTTTTTGCTTTGGGCAAAATCCTTTAAGAAGGAGTCAAAACCAGTTTTCTGCAACTGCTCCATTGCGTAAGCAGCTTCACCTACGCCTGGGAATATAATGCGGGCTGCATCCTTTAAATCCTTTGGATTTTTAGAAATCACATAAGGAGCCTTTAAATACTCTAGGGCACGCTCAACACTTTTTATGTTTCCTGCGTTATAGTCAACGATTCCTGTCATAATGCGGAAATTTTATCATAAATCAGAGTAAAATTCAAGTTTTTAGAGGTGGCCTTGACATTTTTAGATATAAGTGTGTTAAAATAAAAATGATGGACTATTACCTTTTTAATCAAATTTCAGATTTAACATCTCCTGTTTGTGGTTGCGCGATGCTTAATCCTGGCTGGCGGCATATGAGAAGGTGTTTTAAGAATGAAAACGTCCTGATTTTTGGCAGAAAGGGGACTGCAAAAATTTATGTAGGCCAATCTTGCTTACAGGTAAAGCCTGGCCGTATGCTTTTACTTCCTGCCGGAATAGAGCACTATGGAAAAGAAGCTGCGGAAAAACCGCTTTCTTATTATTGGGTCCATTTTGTCTTAAAAGAGCCTCCAACCTTTATGGAAGAAAATGAGGCTATGACTTTTTTAACAAGCCCTGCAGTTGCCTACCAAAGGCTTCAAGATTCACTTATTTTACCACTAGAATTGGATGTCTCAAACCCAAAATCTTTTGAAAATATCTTAAATACTAGCTTACAAGAATTTCAAAAGCCAGGTTTTTCTTCTTTAATTTATAAAAATCTAGTGGAAAAACTACTTTTAGAAGCAAGCGGTGAATGTTTTAAGAATCCCGATGTTGATAAAAATTTAACAGGTAGCAGGGTCCTTGTTCAAAAAGTTTTTGTGCTGCTTGAATCAGAGCTTTCAAATCCAAATGCTTCCATAAAATTCTTTGCTGCTAAGTTGGGAGTAAATGCAAATTATTTAGGCAGGGTCTTTAAGGAAGCTATGCACGTTTCCCTTTCTTCGTATCTTTCTGCCCGTAGAATCGATATTGCCTGTATACGGCTTAGGGAAAGCAAGGATACCATAGACTGCATAGCAAAACAATGTGGCTTTGGCTCTAGGAGGCAGTTTTATCAGGAGTTTAAAAATTTTAAAGGACTGACCCCTGCATCTTACCGGAGCCAGTCATCTTTTATAGGAATAAACAGCCTTTAGCTTTGTGGTGCAGTGCTTGCAGCCTTTCCCACGAATTTCTTTAGAAAGCCCATAACCGCAGAACTAGTCTTTTTCCATGCAGCCAAGGCATTCCAGTCATTTTTAGCAATGATTACCAGGGCACATACAAGCAGGGTCAAAATAAAAAGAGCTAAGATAAGTCTTTTTATTGGGAACTTTTTCTGTGCGTAGGGGTCAAATTTATCTAGCTTAGATCCCTTAGGCCTTATTCCCGTCTTTGTAAGAAAGCGGCCTAATGGAATATTAATCTTTACGTTGCCATTTACAGCCCAGCCTGATGCGTCAAGGATGGGGGCAATATTTCTCTGCCTAAGCTTAAGCCATGCAAGTAGCATTGAAGGCAGTGAAATTAAAAGTAGCAGTCCTATAATAAAGACAGGTGGCATCCACCACGTTTTTGTCACTATTCCAAGAATTGACCCTATAACTGCGGCGAATCCAGAAACTGCGACACCTAAAGCTGCAATAGTCCCCACATCAAACTTTTTAACCTCTGGCGCAGTAGCGGTTTCCTTTGGTTTTTCAACAGCAGCTGCCATTTTGGAATTAACCTTGCTTTCTGCTTCAGCCGCACTTTTTGCTATGCGTTCTTGAATCATTCTCGAAAGCTTTTTGTAAGGGCTAAAGAAAGCTTCCTTTATGCTTATAGGATTTTCTACGATTTTTGTAATAGTTGCATCCCAGTCCCTTCCTTTACAGTCATAGAAAAGCCCGTTGCGACCTACAATCAGGTTGTCGCAGTTACCGGCACTTACCATTGCCGCAATCTGCATAGTTTCGTTTTCGCTCGGTCTTTTACAGTCGCAGTACAGCAGATAACACTGTGAAAGCGGGGCCATAGTTGCGTGTTTTGCACCATCAAGAACCCTAAAGCATAAGTCGCAGGACCTACCGTCAATGTAAAGGGTGCCGCACTGAAAGATAGCAGTTTGGTCATAAGAGTAAAAGTCTTCAAAAGAAACGTAATTGCGCAAAAGCTTTACAAAATCGCGCCTTAGTAAAAGCATTTTCCTAAGCTCAACCGTTGCCAAGGCTAGGGGAGGGTGCTTCTCTTCTTTTTCAAGGAATGCTTCTATTATTTTCTCTGCATCAGACATAAGAATTTCATTTACCCTGTCAACGCTCAGCGATGAAACTGAGTTCTCAGGTCTTGCCTGATACCAGGTCTCGTATGGGGCAAAGGCTTTTACAACTTCCTGCCAGGAACTTTTTGAAAGCTGAACTTTCCCTTCTCCAAAAAGAGGGGTAACTATGAGCTTTACAAAATCAGCAATATCTTGTGCCCAAACTGGGTTGATTCCTTTTGTAAGCGGTAAGCAGCCACTTTCATCGCATAAGGCTAAAGGCATTGCCCTAAGCTGTTCTTCGCTCAGGTTCTCTGTCGCCGCTGTCTCTTCGTCCTTTTTGCGTAGGGCTAAAGCTACAAGGTTATCGTAAGACGTAATGGAACAGCGCAAAAAGTACTCGTCAATTTTATCCTTGACTTTTGTATAGTTTTGGTAAGCTGCGTCTGTCGCAGTCTTTAAGAAAAAGAGTTTATTCTCTTCGCTTTCACTTGACTGAATGCTGTTTCTCCAAGACTTAATTGCCCTTAGGTCATTAAAGAAAGAGGAAAACTCTTCCCTGTTACAACCCTTGCTGCCGCTTATATCGTCTAAGCCTCCGGTACAGGCAATTATATCTTTTATAACACCTGCCGCAAATTCATTGTCCACCGCTTCAGCAGGAAGAATACCATCACCGTTTATTACAGAAGGTGAAAAAAGTTTGTCAGTAACGGACAAGTCTTCTAGCAAAAGTTCCATCTGAGAATCCTTTTCCAGAATGTGCAGTATTGATTTTGCAGAGTCCAGGGGAGAATGTCCACAAGCAAACTTTTCATCCCCTAAGCAGTCTAAGGGAATAGAAGAGCCTTCGCTCATTATAATTTCTGCTTTCTTAAAATATTTTTTTATAAACTCTATTGCTTCAAGAATTTCTGGAACCCTAACCCTTCCATTGTGGTCTGTATCCAAAAGGTTTAGGGTTTCTTCACTAAATTCCAATCCCTTTACGGGGCAGGCAAGAGCAATCCAAAGTTTTTGATCTAAAGATTTTAGATTCAATATATCGTCAATTGTGTTAATTTTCAGCTGGACCAATCCGCCTGGTTGGATAAAGTGCCAACTGTGTCCATCTTTTTTATCTGATAATTTCATAGTGTTTTTATAATATCATAGTAAATAACTAGTGTCTATGACCTATCATATTGAAATATCAATACAGTCCCTATAGCTGATTGCAGAAATTTTTATTATGTAGTATTATAGGGCGATGAAAAAAAAAATACTAGCAGTACTTTTTGTTTTGGTAATAGCAGCGCTCCTTGTTGCTCTTATAAATAATAAATACTTTACAAGGCAGGAAAAAAAGCAGTCAGCTGCAAAAACTATAATTCCTCTATTAAATCAGGAAGAATCCGATGATTCTAGCCTAAGCAAAATGGGCGATGAAGAAAAACTGACATCCCTTATTCCCCTAAAGGAAGATGAGGTTTTATTAGACATTGTAAGTTTAGATTTTGACGGGGACGGTTTTGATGATCAAATAAATTCCATAAAGAGCGGAGACAGCCCTTATATAAATCTTCTTATTGGACTTTACAATCAAAAGTCAAAGGCTTACGAGCGAAGCTATCTTTTGCAGACCGGCATTTCCCAAGTCAGGACTTTTACCTATGCAGGCATTGATTTAACTGGTGACCATAGGACAGCCTTAGTTTACCAAGGTTTCCTGCCTTCCGGAAATGCGGTATTTAAAGCCTTTTTTATAAGCAGGGTCCCAATTTTTTCCGTACGCAATATTGCAAGTTTAGAAAGCGACGGAACTATTTTTATACAACAGTCGGATAGGGATGAAAGCTATTTACAGTCTCAGGCCTTAGGCGCAAGTTATCCTATATGGGTTTATTCTTCAGACAGCGCAAACCCTTTGAGCACAGACCAAATTCAGACCCGTTATTCTTGGAACAGGGAAAAAGGCATATACGAAAAGGAACAAAGTATCCGTGTTACAGGAAGTAAGATTGCAGCCAGGGAACTAGCGAAAATTCAAGATGGAACCGTAGCCACTTTTGCCGCTTTCCTTGAAGGCTTATGGTATAAAACTGAAAACGACGCTTCCGGCCTCCACTACATTTTCTTTGATTACAATGAGGACCGGCAGATTATATTCCTTCTTGAAAATGAAGAGGAAGTCTATAATTGGCAGAACAGCAATATCCGCCGTAACGGAATTTATATTTCTACGACAAATCTTGAAATAGAAAATTTACAAAGGCGGGTAGACATTTCCTTGCGCTCCACAGATGAAATCCGTGTTCATGTACAGGACGATGTCCGCATGATTTTAAATGAAAGTTCTGTTTGGGACGGTTACTATAAAAAGGTTAATTTTACCGCAATGCTTTCTAAAAAGAATGAAAGTGAAAAAACGCCGGCTCAAAGCTTTGTGGAAGAACTTGAAAAAAGCCCCTCCTGGAAGGCAGCAGATGGCAGTGTAATCCGCTTTGCTAACGGCAACTACAGTGCTATTGGAGACAACTCTTCAGATTCAGGTCGTTATGCCCCCCTACAGGTTGAAGACAAGGCCTTTATCCAATTTGAGTCTGCGGAAAAAGTCCCTCTTATTTCTGGCATATACTTAGTATCCCATAACCCTAACTCTAGCATAATATTGCAACCCTATGTTGTTATGCCGGCAAGAAGCTACCCCCTTAACGACAGGATACTGCTCCTTACAAGAAATGAATAAGGAGCCTCTCGTCCCCCTACTGTAGGTCAGGTATAAAGTATTCTGTTGCCCTAACTCTTTCAAAGTGAACAAAACACTTATTGTAAGTATTTAAGAAATTTTCAAGGGTGATTTCTCTTCCTTGCTCAAAGATGCGACAGACAAATTTTCCGTTTTGGTCAAAGTAGGGGAAAAATGCCGCGCACTTGTTAAAGGGCATTACATTTGTGTCTTGCAAGGATGTCTGCCTGATTGCACCTAAGTAGAACCAGCCTGGGTCAGAGCAAGCAAGCACATAAAGCAGGCCTTTTATTTCATCAATTGAATAGCCGTTGCCCTTTACATAGCCTGCAGTATTTCTTGCTTTTCCAAAGTCCATCACTTTAGCAACAAATGGTTGGTCCCGTACATCTATGCCACCTGTTTCAAATGTATAGGACTTATTTGATTTTTTACATAGCACTTCTGTAGCAAGGTTTCTGCACCAGTCAAGGGATAGTGTTATATTTTTCGATGTTAAAAGTACCCCATTTTTTCCTAAGGGATCGTAGTCCACAGTAGGGGCCAGCATCTTACTTATAGAAGTCCCCTTTCCGGTTACAGGCCGTATAATTCCATCAGCAATCCATTTTATAAAGCCTTCCTCTCCTAAAGTAACCCTGGAATTTTTTTCCTCCTGTGATTCTAAGGAAGAATCCCTATAAAAACTTTTGTCTTCTAGCTCTTTTTTTTCGTATGGTTCACCGGTAAAAAGATTGTATAAGTTACCATTTTCATCATAAACTGCGTCTTTTGCATAATCAATGTAAGAAAGCTTTTTTTCTATCATTGCTGACATTGTGTAAACAAGAATATTTTCCCTATTCACGGCAACCTTGTACCAGGGAAAAGATTTTTTTGTAAGTGTATACAAATCTTGAAACGACATATCATATAAGGAAGCAAAAGAAATTCCCAGTGGTACTGAACGGGCAGCATAATAACCGCAGATTATTAAATCCGCATACGTTTTGTTTTCAGATGGACGAAGCTGAATATAAATATCTGAATCTGGATTTATATACCATTCTATTTTTTTAGGATTTCCGTCAGATTTTCCCCTATACAAAATCCAGCTACCAGCTGACCCCCTAAGGTAGCGTGAAGACTTTTGCGTAAGGCGACGGCTTCCGTCTATATAATCTATATTGACCAAAGATTCAGGGGTAACTAAAATCTGAAAATCGTCTTTATTTTCTTCAAGTCTTATTTCAAAAGAAGTACCAATAGCGTTTACATGTTGTTCTGTATTCTTAGACCTAAGCCGGCCTAATGAGGATGTTAGCCATTCATCGGTAATCTGCCTTCTTATTTCTGCTGAATCAGGTATACCTGCCTGATTATAATCTGCAAAGAGTGAAGCTATGCTTAGTATGGCGACTGAAAATATTGCCAGTGTTTTTTTCATAATTAATTTATTCCTCCAAAGTTATTGAGCGCCTTTAAAACTAAAGTTTTTGGCCTCTACCTTATCTTTTCATCCGGATGCCTACCAGGCTTTGCATTGCTTAAAAGTAACTTTAAGCGATTTAACTGGTTTACCTCACTTGAACCAGGATCATAGTCTATGGCAGAAATATTTGCCTTAGGATACCTGTTCCTTAGCTCCTTTATCATTCCCTTACCTGTTACGTGGTTAGGAAGGCAGGCAAAGGGTTGTACACAGGCAATGCTAGTAACACCGGATTTTATCAATTCCACCATTTCTGCTGTAAGGAACCACCCTTCTCCTGTAATATTACCCAGCTGAACTATGTCGTCTACTCCTTTCATCAAATCGTAAATCAGTGAAGGGGGCTCAAACCGCCGGCTCTTTTTTAAGATTTTTTTTATGTAAGACCTGTACCTTTCCATGAACCAAACAAAAAGTTTTGCATTCCTCTTTGTTTTTTTGGGAAAAGCCAACTCCTCATAGCGGAAAATGCCAGTACTGAATGTGTAAAATAAAAAGTCTGCTAAGTCCGGCATTACACATTCAGCTCCCTCATTCTCTATAATATCGACAATCTGATTGTTTGCTGTAGGATGAAATTTTACAAGAATTTCACCAACGACACCAATACGGGCCTTTTGCAGGGGTAAAAGGGGCAGCTTGCTAAAGTCCCTGACAATCCTCCTGATAGTAGACCTATATTTTATAAAGGACATGGACTTTAGATTCTTTTCTATATATCTGCTCCATTTTTCATAAATTTCATTTGCCGCTCCAGAAACAGCTTCGTAGGGCCTGACCCTATACAGGCATTTCATAAGCAGGTCTCCTAACATCAGGGCTTTCATGCTTCGGTCTATCATTGAAAAAGAAATCTTAAAGCCTGGGTTCTTTTCAAAGCCTTGGACACTTAATGAAATGACAGGAACGTTTGATAAGCCTGCATCGTTTAAGGCCCGCCTTATAAAGCCTATGTAATTTGTAGCCCTGCAACCACCCCCTGTTTGGGTAATCAAAAGACTGACCTTATTCAAATCGTATCTGCCACTCTGTAAGGCTGCAATCATCTGCCCCGCAACAAGAATTGAAGGGTAGCAGGCATCGTTATTTACATATTTAAGACCCGTGTCAACAGCTTTAGGGTCTACTGAATCAAGAATTACAAAGTTGTAGCCAGAATATTGGAATGCCTTCTGCAAAAGCCTGAAGTGGATGGGGCTCATTTGCGGGGCAAGTATAGTGTGTGTATACTTCATCTCCTCTGTAAAGACCTGCCTCTTGTAGGCTGCTGACTTTACTGTTGGGTGAAGGCGCTTCCTTTGCCTTGCTTTTATAGCTGCAAGCAGGCTCCTGATACGAATTCGTATGGCCCCTAGATTTGACCCCTCATCAATCTTTATCAGTGTATACATCCTGCCCTTGCTTTTTAGAATCTCGTCAACCTGATCTGAAGTTACCGCATCAAGGCCGCAGCCAAAACTCGTTAGCTGAACAAGCTCAAGGTTAGGCATTTCGCTTACAAAAGCTGCTGCCCTATAAAGCCTATTATGGTATGTCCATTGGTCAATAATCCGTAAAGGCCGGTCCACAGCCCCCAAGTGGGCAACTGAATCCTCTGTAAAAACAGCTATGCCCAAGCCCTTTATAAGCTCAGGGATTCCGTGGTTTATCTCAGGATCTAAATGGTAGGGGCGGCCTGCAAGTACTATGCCGTTTATTCCCAACCTGATAATCTTTTCAAGGGCTTCTTCACCCATAAGCTCTGTTTCTCTTTTAAACTTATCCTGTTCCCTAAAGCCTGCCTCAACAGCTTCTTCTACTTGGGGAAGAGACAAATCGGTAAAGTGCTTGGACAATTCTTCAAAAAGCCTGACTTTAAGCCTTTCCTTGTCATAGATCGGAAGAAAAGGATTCATAAAGATTAAGTCTGAATTATGTCTTAATTCGTCTATGTTGTTTCGTAAGACTTCGGGGTAAGAAGTTACAATAGGGCAGTTATAGTGGTTTCCAGCCCCTGGATCTTCTTGAACTTCGTAGGGAATGCAGTGGTAAAAGATGAACTTGCAGCCCATTTGTAAAAGGGATGTTATGTGGCCATGGCTTATTTTTCCGGGGTAACAGACTGATTCAGAAGGAATTGATTCCAGCCCCTTTTCATAAATATTCCTGCTTGAACGGGGGGAAAGGCAAACCCTAAAGCCAAGTTTTGTAAAGATTGTAAACCAAAGGGGATAGTTTTCATATATATTAAGCACTCGGGGAATGCCTACATCTCCCATTGGAGCAGCTTCACGTTTTAAAGGCACATAGCTAAAAAGCCGCTTGTATTTCCACTCAAAAAGGTTGGGGATGTCCCTTTCCTCACTTACTACTTCTTTTTTGCTGCCCTCTCCGTCTAATTCAGCTCCTCTTTCGCACCTGTTGCCTGTTATAAATGTAGAAGCGCGATTGCTAAAGGTATTTATGGTAAGTAAGCAGTTGTTAGAGCATTTACCACACCGGCGTAAGTCTAGGCTAACACTGAAGGATTCGAGTTCTTCCGCATTTAAAATCCCTGATTTTACAAATTTTAGAGTTTGGTCTTTTTCATCAGCTTTAGGTCTTCTTAAATCTTCCCATTGATCTTGGGCAATCAATGCAGAACCATAAGCTCCCATAAGGCCTGCAACGTCTGGCCGGTAAACGTTTACTCCGGCTATTTTTTCAAAAGCCCTCAAAACTGCGTCATTGTTAAAGGTGCCCCCTTGAACAACAACCTTGCTACCTATGTCGCTGGCCTTGCGAAGCTTTATCACCTTAAATAGAGCGTTTTTTATTACCGAATAAGAAAGACCTGCTGAAATATCAGAAACAGGGGCACCTTCCTTTTGGGCCTGCTTGACCCTGCTATTCATAAAGACCGTACACCGTGTTCCTAAGTCAACTGGATTCTTTGACAAAAGCGCCAGTTTTGAAAAGTTTTGAACGCTCATCCCCATTGTTTTTGCAAAGTTATCAAGAAAGGAACCGCAACCCGAAGAGCAAGCTTCATTTAGCTGAATAGAGGTTATTGCCCCGTCCTTCATCCTAAGGCACTTCATATCCTGCCCGCCTATATCGAGCAGAAACTCAACGCCTGGAACAATACAGTCAGCGGCCCTATAATGGGTTATAGTCTCAACTTCTCCTGCATCAACGCCAAGCGCAGCCTGAAAAAGAGCCTCCCCGTACCCTGTTGAAACAGAACGGGCTATATAGCAGTCTTTTGGTAAAATCTTATACAATTCCTTAAGGACTTTTACGGCAAGTTCTACAGGGTTACCAGCGTTTACATCGTAAAAGCGCCAAAGGATCCGCCCTTCTGTGTCAGTCAAAACAGCCTTTGTCGTAGTAGACCCCGCATCAAGGCCTAAAAAAACAGGTCCCTTTGTACTAGCAAGATCTCCTGTTAAAGCCTTTTCGTTAGCATGCCTTTTTATAAAATCATCTAGCTCTTCTTGATTTTTAAAAAGAGGCTCTAAGCGCTGAACTTCATGCAGCTGGGCTCCTTCTATTTTTTTTAAATTCTCCCTAAATTCTGCTATAGTGGGAAAGAAAATTTGCTGATTCTGCTTGTCCTGTAGGCAGGAAATCTCTTGTTCAGCTGAATAAGCAGCCCCTGCGGCAACAAAAAGCTGGGCATTTTCTGGGACAATAATTTCATCATCCTGTAGCTTTAGTGTAAGTGCAAAGCGTTTTCTTAGCTGGTCCAAAAAGTGCAGGGGACCGCCTAAAAAAGCTACGTGCCCCCTTATGGGTTTACCGCAGGCTAAACCTGATATTGTTTGGTTTACAACTGCTTGAAATATTGAAGCTGCTATGTCTTCCCTTCGAGCCCCCTCGTTTATCAAGGGCTGGACATCAGTTTTGGCAAAAACCCCACAACGGGCCGCAATGGGGTAAATAGTAGAAGACTTCTTTGCAAGTTCGTTTAAGCCCGCCGCATCAGTTTCTAGCAAGGCCGCCATTTGGTCTATAAAGGCCCCTGTCCCGCCTGCGCAAGTCCCGTTCATCCTCTGCTCAACACCAGAGCGGAAGTAGGTGATTTTTGCATCCTCTCCGCCTAGCTCTATGACAACATCTGTTTGTGGAATAAGGCGGCGGACAGCTGTGGTTGCCGCAACAACTTCCTGAATAAATGGAATGCCAAGCCAGTGTGAAACTGAAAGTCCTCCGGACCCTGTCACTTTTATACTCAGTTTCTGCTCTTTTCCTTCTGCCACATTTCCTTCAAGAAAATCAAAAGCCTTGTTTGTTACGCTTATAATTGTGTTTTGAATGTCCGCACGGTGTCGCTCATAGGCTCCGTAAAGGATTGTGCCCTTGTCGTCAAGTATAACGACCTTTACGGTTGTTGAGCCAACATCAATGCCCATGCGCAGTGGCTTTTCAATCTTCTTTACTGTCTCAGCATTTATTTCCATATTATTCTAAGTATACATGACAAATATCTTTTTTTCAATCACAAACTGACCGCTAGACCCGTGTGTTTCGGCAGCTTTTATCCCTAAATTTATAGGAATTTCAAAAGAATTCCCTTGACCAAAATCTTATAAATTTGTTAGAATAACCTTCACAAATTATTTTAGTCGCTAAGGAATCCGTTACTCCTTACGGCAAATCAGATTGTTAGAGGTTATATATGTACGCAATTGTTGAATACAAAGGCAATCAGTACAAGGCAGAAAAGGACGCAGTTCTTACAGTGAACAAGATTAGTGATGCCAAAAAAGGTGATACAGTCACAATCGATACTGTTCTTTTAGTAAGCGACGGCGACAAGGTTTCTGTTGGTACGCCTTATGTAAAAGGTGCAAAAGTTACGGTTGAAATTGGAGACACTTTCAAAGACAAGAAAGTGCTTGTTCTAAAGTACAAGAGTAAGAAGGATTATCACCGCTTTATCGGTCACCGTTCTGAATTTACTGATGTTACCGTAAAGGATGTAGTTCTGGCATAAATGACAAAGGTTCTTCTTGTCTGTTCAAAGGACGGTTGCTTTAAAAGCTTACGGGCAGAAGGGCATGCAGGTTACGGCAAAAAAGGCAGTGACATTGTTTGCTCTGCAGAAAGCCTGCTTTTGTATTCTGCAATGGATCTTTTGCATAACAGTCAGGGGATTTTGTTTAAAGAAGATGCCTGTGTGCGTGGAAGTCTCGCATTCAGCGCACAGATAGACGGCTTGGCTAAAGACAAAGAAAGTCTAAGAATCCGTCTTAAATGCACAGCAGATTTTATCAGATCAGCTTTTAAAAAGCTTGTAGCTGATTATCCAGCCTTTGTGCAAATGCGGGAAATAACAGAAGAAAGCAGTCCGGATTTATATTCGGCGGAGGATTAAAATGGGACGTACTAAAGGTGGTAGCGGTGCCAAAAACGGCCGTAATTCAAACCCAAAATATCTGGGAGTAAAAAAATATGGTGGAGAAACTGTTACAGCTGGTTCTATTATTGTAAGACAGCGTGGAACAAAAATCCATCCAGGTGACAATGTAAAGAAGGGTGGAGATGACACTCTTTTTGCAGTTGCTGATGGAAAGGTTGTTTACGACGAACGCCGCAACCGCAAGGTTGTTTCAGTAGAGCCTGTAGCACAGAACTAAGGTTAGTGCAGTTTTTTTATCGTGATGTAGAGCCCAGAATGCCGTTTGGTATATCTGGGCTTTTTTTTCGAGGGGCATTTTATGATTCAGTTTGCAGACGAAGCCGTAATAACAGTCAGATCAGGGAAGGGTGGCAATGGTTGTGCTTCTTTCCGCAGGGAAAAATACATCCCCAATGGTGGTCCCAACGGCGGAGATGGGGGAAGGGGTGGAGATATATATTTTTGCGTAAAGCATAACCTTAGAACCCTTGTGCATTTGCGCTTTCACCCTATCTTTAAAGCCCAGAACGGTCAGGATGGCATGAGCTGGAACCGCTTTGGTAAAGATGGTGAAGATACAATAATTCCGGTCCCGCCAGGAAGCACTATAAAAGATAACAAGACAGGTCTGCTTATCCATGATTTTACTGATGAAGATGATGAAGAACCTGTCCTCTTCTTAAAAGGCGGTAACGGTGGCTGGGGAAACGTTCACTTTAAATCCTCCACCAATCAGGCTCCAAGAAGGGCAAATCCTGGAAAACCAGGGGAAGAAAGGGAACTTAGGGTTGAACTTTCTGTTATGGCAGATTTAGGGCTTGTCGGTTTCCCCAACGCAGGTAAGTCTAGCCTCCTTGAGCTTTTTACAAATGCCAGACCAAAGATTGCCCCTTACCCCTTTACAACAAAAATTCCAAATCTTGGAGTTCTCCGTGTTGATGACGAAAAGGATTTTATCATTGCTGATATCCCTGGAATAATAGAGGGGGCATCTGAAGGAGCAGGGCTTGGAATACGATTCTTAAAGCACATCTCCCGAACTTCTGCCTTGCTTTTTATGATTGACTGCTCAGATGAAGAAGAAAAGTGCTTGTCTGCCTATAAGTCCTTGTTGAAAGAAATAGAAAACTTTGGTGCAGACCTTGACAAAAAGCCCCGTATCGTGCTTTGCAACAAGATAGATGTAGAGGGGGCAACGGAGAAGGCTAAACTTGTCGAAGAAGAAATCCACAAAATCGACAAGAATATAGTTGTCATTCCTATATCTGTTGCCGCTAGAATCAATGTGGAGCGGGCAAGAAGGACAATAATCGAATTTGTGGATAAATTGGATGCTTTTAGGCAGGCTGGCAAAAAAATCCGCCCTGCAGAGGATGAAAAAAAGGGCAAGTCTTCTTTCTTAGAAAGCAGGTCTGTTGATGAAAGCATGGAAATTCAGTATCCAGGGCAAGAGCAGTGAAGATTGCAATTTTAGGGGGCACCTTTAACCCCATCCATATAGGACACATAGCTTTAGCTGATGATGTATGCACTTCTTTTGCCTATGATCGCATACTTTTTATTCCTGCTGCAATACCTCCCCACAAAAGTGCAGCCTTCTATGCAAGTAGCAACGACCGCCTTGAAATGGTAAGGTCTGCTTGTTCTGAAGACAGCCGGTTTGTCGCAGAAAGCCTTGAACTTGATAGGGGCGGGGTATCCTATACCTATGATACGGTCTGTGCCCTATACGAAAAATATAAGGACTCTATAGAAGGAAAAATAGGTCTTATTATGGGATCTGATCTTCTTCCAAATTTTCATTTGTGGAAAAATGCAGAGCAGCTTGCTTCCATGTGCACTATAATCGCTGCCCGCCGCCCCCCTGTAAAAAAAGACTCCTTGTTTGCAAATAAAGCTGCCCCCTTGTATGAAGAATCTGATACAGATTTTGATATAAAAAGTGCCCCCCTTTTTAAGGATGCTCTTTTCCTTGAAAATCCTATGCTACCAATAAGTTCTACAGAAATAAGGGAAAGAATTTTTACTGGTAAAAGTTTTAGGTACCTTGTACCGCAAGGCGTTTTCCATTATATTATAAATGGTAACTTATATGGAAATAGACAATAGTAAATACTCATCTTTTGAAGAACTTGTAGAAAAAGTAAGGAAGTTTGCAGCTGCAGCCGTAAAAAAAGACCGTTTTGAACATAGTGAGCGTGTGGCTGAGACTGCAAAACTTATGTGCGATATGTATGGTGTTGACCCTCAAAAAGGCTATCTTGCGGGGCTGGCCCACGATATGTGCAAAGATTTAGATGGAGAAACCCTTCTTTCCCTGGCTAGCCATGACGGTCAGCCTATTAACGAGGTAGAAAAAAAGAAGCCAGCCTTGTTGCATGGCAGGGCCGCAGCAGAAAAGCTCCGTAGGGATTTTTTTGTTGACGACAAGGATATCATTCAGGCAGTTTCCCGCCATACCCTAGGTGGGGCAAGTTTGTGTCCTTTAGCAAAGATAATCTATGCGGCTGATAAAATTGAACCTGGCAGGCCTCAGTCAACTCCCGAATACAGG
>CAJOQA010000301.1 GCA_905236465.1 uncultured Treponema sp. | reverse complement strand
TTTAGAGTTGTTTTTTTCAAAGCCTTTCAATTTTTTTCTTAAACTGGTCATTTCGCTGAAAACGGCTTATTAATCAGCGGTTCCCTAGATTAAATTACTGAAAATCAAATTTCGCTGCCATATATATAAGTGGAGAGAAATAAAATATTTAGGAGATATATATGAAAGCAGAACTTCGCACAAATTACACAGTTGAAGATATTTGCAAGGGATTTGTCTACAATGAGCTTGAGGGGAAAGGGCTTTACGGCTTGAACGGGGATTTGATTATCCAGCCAGAATTTCAGCGCAACTACATCTATGCTGACGGCAAGAAAGATGTCGCCGTTATTGACTCCATTCTGAAAGGCTATCCGATTGGTTTGATTTACTTTAATCGCCGTCCCGACGGGAAACTTGAGATTTTGGACGGGCAGCAAAGAATCACTTCCATCGGGCGTTTCGTAACAGGAAAATTCGCCGTCCAAATAAACGGAATGGAACATTTCTTTTCGGGACTTAATGAAGAAATACAAAGGAAGATTCTTGAAACAAAAATGCTCGTCTATATTTGTGAGGGAGAGGAGGCAGAAATAAAGGAGTGGTTCAAAACCATAAACATCGCGGGTATTCCCTTGAATGAGCAGGAACTTTTGAACGCGCTTTATTCGGGAAGTTTCGTTACTAAAGCAAAAGAATCTTTTTCAAATTCACGGAATTCGAATATCGCTATATGGTCCTGTTTTATAAACGGAAGCGCGGGCAGACAGGACTTCCTGCACACAGCTTTGGAATGGGTTTCTGCCCATAACAATCAGACGATTGAGCAATATATGAGCCTTCACCGCAACGACGACAACATCACAGAGCTGCAAACCTATTTTGACACGGTGATTGACTGGATTGACGGAGTATTCAAAGACACCACAAGCGAAATGAGGGGGCTTGAATGGGGCAGCTTGTACGAAACATACCACACAAACGGCTACAATGCCGACAAAGTGTGGGAGCGGGTAGCGGAACTTCTTGCGGACGATTTTGTGACCAACAAAAAGGGTATTTTTGAATATGTGCTTGGAGGCGAGGCAGACAAAAGACTTTTGAATATCCGCATTTTTGATGAGCGAACTAAAAAAGCAAAATATCAGGAGCAGACTAATGAAGCAAAATCTAAGGGAGGATCAAACTGCCCCTTGTGTTCAATTTCTGACACTCCAAACAAAAATAAAATCTGGAAAATAAGCGAAATGGATGCTGACCATGTTACCGCATGGAGCAAGGGAGGAGCGACGGATGCGGGCAACTGTCAGCTCCTTTGCAAAACACACAACAGGGCAAAAGGGAATAAATAAGCGCAGGGAAGGTTTCCGCCATTTACAAATTCTTCATCCAAGAATCAAAGAGTTTTACCCACACAGCACATTCTTCTTGTATGCCGCTGCCGTTGGACCAGGCCGTTTCTTTTGTCGCCAAAGAAAGGCCGTGACCGCCCCTTCTAAAAAGATGGAATTCCAAAGGCACCTTGTTTTTTCTGCAAGCCATGGCAAAGGCAAAAGAATTTTCCGGGGGCACACAGCCGTCTTCGTTTGTGTGCCACATAAAGACAGGTGGCACTGATGCGGTAACATGTTTTTCCAATGCGACATCTTCCTCGCTAAAATTCTTTGTGGAGCCCAGAACATTTTTTATGGAGTCTTTATGGGCAAATTCCCCTGTTGTGATTACAGGGTATGACAAAAGCAAGCCGTTAGGTTTTATTTCTTCTTTGCTGCAGGGTAAATATTTTTGTATCAGGGGCGAATCCCAGTAAACGCCTAAGCTTGCGGCAAGATGCCCACCGGCAGAAAATCCCGCCACAACAATTTTGTCTTCTTCCACATTCCATTCCTTTGCGTTAGCACGGACGCAGCGCATGGCTTGGGCCAAGTCCAAAAGCGCGACGGGGAATTCCATAGGCTTCAAGCTGTAATATAAAACGCAAGCATGAAAGCCCAAGGCATTCATTTGTATTGCTATAGCTTCCCCTTCCCTCTCAGAAAGCATTTCATATCCACCACCGGGGCAAATTAAAACTAGGGGGCGTTTCCTGTCTTTGCTGAACTCTTCAAAATTTTCCAAGATATATGTTTTTAGATATGGCTTAAAATCATTGTTTTTTAATCCAGCTTCTTTATACAAAAGAGGCAATTCAATTTTCTGGCAAATCATACAATTCTCCTTTATAAAATACTTTCGCTATTTTTCCTGAATTTGATTTTATCTTTACACAAGTAAGTATTTTGTTTTTCCAAAAAATGTCAACAGTAAAATTTCCCCTAGCCTTTAAGCCACAAACATTTCCGCTTAGCCAGGAAGGTGGCAAGGCAGGAAGCAAGTCCAGACGGAAAGTCCCGTCAGGCAAGAGGCGGCTTTGCAAAAGACATTCCGCTATAGCGGCAGTTCCCCCAAAGTTCCCGTCTATCTGGAAAGGAGGGCACAAGTCAAGTAAATTATCCAAAGTAAAATCTTTAAACAAACGCTCCAGCATCTTCCCCGCATTTTCACCATCGTAAAGTCTTGCGTATAAGGATGCCGCCCAAGAAGCTGACCAGCCTGTAGAGCCTCCCCCATTTCTTATTCGCCCTTCAAGTGATTTTTTTGCAGCAGCTGCAAGCTCTGGATTTTCTTGCACACTAATCTGAAAAAATGGGTATAAAGAAATGAGATGGGAAAAATGCCTGTGACCTTTTTCTGCCTGCTCAAAATCTTGACTCCACTCTTGAATATAGCCCTTTTCGCTAACTTTTATTGCGGGTAACTTTTGCAATGATTCTTTTACTTTTTCTAACAAGGGCTCTTCTTTTTGTAATTCTAAAGCAGCAAAAATAAAATCTGAAAAAATTTTCTTGCAAAGGCTTATGTCCATTGCTGAGGAAACAGAAAGGCAAGTCTTATTGTTTTTGCTATCAAAAAAATTATTTTCAGGGGATGTAGAAGGGCAAGTTCCCAAATAGCCGTCTTTTTGCAGGGTCAAAAAATCAAGCAGGAACAATGTGCAGCCTTTTAAAACTTCATAATTATTTTGTAAAAAATTTTTATCCTGATTAAAAAGATATGCATCTGTTATGTGGCTACAAAGCCAAGCTCCTCCCATAGGCCAAAGAGCCCACTCACATGAGCCACCAGCAGGGCTTGTCTTGAACCAGGCATCGCTATTGTGGTGGCAAGTCCAGCCCCTGCAAGCGTAACGGCTAAGGGCTGTTTTTTCCCCATGCAGGGAAAGTTCTTTTAAAAAGTCAAACAAAACATTCTCACATTCCGAAAGATTACAAACTTGGGCTGGCCAGTAATTCATCTCAAGGTTTATGTTGGTTGTGTAATTCCCGTTCCATGCGGGCCGCAAATCCTGGTTCCATATTCCCTGAAGGTTTGCGGGCAGGTTACAATCTATGGAAGAAGAAATCAAAAGGTAGCGACCAAAATTAAAATACCTGTCAGCTTTTTGAGCAAAATCAGAACCTTCAAGACTTATGGAAAGCCTGTTGAAAATTTCAGAAAAAGTTTTTTTATGGTCAAGGAATATGCTGTTAAAATTTTCTACATTATATTTTTCTTGTAAAAAATCTTTGTCCCCTTTGCTTTTATACGGATAAGAGGTTTTTACCCCCAAGGTGACAAGGACTTCAGATGAGTCGCTGACAATCAACTTATTGTCTTTTACACAAGAAGCCCCATCTTTTTGGCTTAGGTATACATAAGTTGAAAAAGTTACTCCCTGATTCTTGTCATTGCAAGAAGCATAAATGACCGACTCCTGACCTTCTTCCACGATGTTGGGGCCAGAAATAGGAGTCTGACCGCTCATCACTATTTTATTTTCGCTTAGCCCTATTGTGTTTTTTAAGGGGCTTGTTAATTCAAGGGAAAAATTTATGGAGCCTTTTTTGTTAGTTTTAAGATGCAAAAAAATGGCATTTTCTTTTTGGCTTGCAAAGCAAGTTTTTTCAAAAAGTATATCGCCACATTCAAAAGAAGCTTGGCTAAAGCCTTCTTGCATGTTTAAAAATCTTTTGTAATTTTTTTCTTTAGAAGGCAGGGAAAAAGAAAAGTTCAAATTTCCCGCTGGTAAATAAAAGGCACTCCAAGATCCTAAAAAGTTTTTATCCGCAAAGTCTTGCGCTTCCCTATATTTTTCTTGGTTACAAAGATTTCTTATGTCTTTTAAAATCTGACTTTTATCTTCTATGTCATTATCCATTTGTGGGTAGCCAGACCACAAGGTTTCTTCGTTAAACTGTAGGGTATCTTCCTGAGTTCCTCCAAAAAACATACAGCCAAGTCTGCCGTTCCCTAAAGGAAAAGCTTGATTCCAAGAAGCGGCAGGCTTTTCAAAAGAAAGTTTAGTTAGGGCCATTTATATTAAAACCTATTGAATCTAAAAATGCTTTTGCAATAATAAAGTGCCCGGGAAGATTTGGATGAACTCTATCCATTGTAAACATATATGAGCTTTGGTATTCAAGAACTTTATCAGCTTTTTTCTGGCAGTTTACAAAAACTTGATTATAGTCTTTTGCGACGCTTTCTATAACTTTATCATATTCATCTTTCATTGCCCTCATGGGATCATTTTTGTTAAGCTCCCACATAACGGGGGTGAGCAAAAAAACTTTCTTCACATTATGGCTTTTACTATTCAATGTTTTGTCCATAATGCTATGAAGGTTAGCTGAAAAGTCTTCTTTGCTGACTAAAGGTGCCTGGCGGACACAGCTGTCAAAGTGTCGCCAAACATCATTTATTCCAATCATAATGCTTACATAGTCGGGATTCAGATCCATTACGTCTTTATCCCACCTAGATAAAAGCTCTGCAGAAGTATCACCGCTTATTCCTGCATTGGCAACAAAAATACTTTTTTGTGGAGCAAAGGAAAGCAAGGCTGAATACACAACATGCACATAACCGTCTCCCCAAGTTGACCAAAAACATGGAGGCAATTCCCTGTTACGTCCGCAATCAGTAACAGAGTCCCCTGCCATAATTAAGCGTGATTTTTCTTCTAAAAGCATTCTATAATTTCTCCCAAAGAGGTAAGCTCATAAAATCATATTTTTCAGCAAACCATCTTCCGTGTTCAAGATTTAATTCTCTGCCATCTATAAAGTGCTTCCATTTTCCCTTTGGAATATAGTAAGAAACATTGCCATCTTCGGTGAAAATAGGAGCCACTAAAAACTTAGATGTAAGCATATACTGTCTGTCTAAAGTCCAGCAAGTAGGATCTTCCGGGAAGTCCAGGAACATAGCCCTTAGGACCGGACAGCCACAAGTATTTGCTTCTTTTGCAGCTTTTAAAATATACGGCATCATAGAATTTTTTATTAGTGCAAATTTCTTTGCCACAAGTGCAGCTTCTTCGTCTATAGACCATGGTACCCTGTAAGAGGATGAGCCATGCAAGCGGCTATGGGAAGAAAGGAAACCAAACTGCAACCATCTCTTAAAAATACTAGGATTAGGTTTACCTTCAAAGCCACCAATATCGTGGCTCCAAAAACCAAATCCGCTTAAGCCCAAAGACAAACCTCCTCGCAAGGTTTCCGCCATGCTTTCAAATGTTGACTCACAATCACCTCCCCAATGTACAGGAAATTTCTGACCTCCAACTGTTGCTGAACGGGCAAAAAGGCAAGCGTTTCCTTTTCCCTTTTTCTCTTCAAGGAGCTCAAAAACTGTTTTATTATAAAGATATGTGTAGAAGTTGTGCATCAAAACAGCATCAGCCTTATTGTAGTAAACGCAATCATCAGGGATCCTCTCCCCGAAGTCTGTCTTGAAGGCATCAATGCCAAAATCCACAAGCTGGCCGAGCTTGGAGCGGTACCATTCCTTGGCCTCAGGGTTCGTAAAGTCCACAATGGCCATGCCTGACTGCCAGAAATCAGTTTGCCAGACGCTGCCATCCTGCTTCTTCAAGAAACACCCCTTTTCCTTTCCTTCGGCAAAAAGGCTTGAACGCTGGGCTATATATGGATTTATCCAAACGCAAACTTTTAAACCTTTTTTGTGCAGGCGGTCAATAAGCCCTTTTGGGTCGGGGAAAGTTTCTTTGTCCCAAACAAAATCGCACCAGTGGAAGCCCTTCATCCAGAAGCAGTCAAAGTGGAAAACAGAAAGAGGTATTTCCCTCTCTGCCATTTGGTCAACAAAGCTCATAACTGTTTTTTCGTCATAATTAGTTGTAAAAGATGTGGAAAGCCACAATCCGAACGTCCAGTCAGGAGGTAAGGCTGGACGTCCAGTTAGGGCTGTGTAATTATTAAGTATTTCTTTTGGAGTTGGTCCATAAATTACAAAGTAGTCAAGCTCTTCTCCTGGAAGGGAAAACTGAACGCGGCTAACTTTTTCGCTTGCAAGTTCAAAAGAAACTGGGCCTGCTGAATTTACAAATACTCCATAACCACCATTAGTTAAATAAAAAGGAATGTTTTTATAAGACTGTTCACTGGAAGTGCCGCCGTCCGCATTCCAAATGTCAACGACTTGCCCGTTTTTTATGAAGGGGGTAAAACGTTCGCCCAAGCCGTAAACATTCTGACCTACAGAAAGTGTGAGCTCATCTTTTATAAAGTGTTTTTCGTCCTTGCAGAAAAGATGTTCATCAGGATTTTTATGCTGACTTATATATGCAGTTGAGCGGCTATCGTTTTTTGTAATAAGATTTCCATTTTCGTCTATAAACTCAACTAGCCATTTTTGCCCTTTGTGTATGCGGGCAGAAAGTTTTCCTGATTTAAAAATTGCACAATCATCATTTATTTGAATTTCTGGAACAAATGATTTATCTTCATTCAGCTCAAAAGAGGGGGCATTATCCAACCCGCCCTGATAGTGGCTTACCGTAACACGAATTACATTTGCCATTGGGGAAGAATATTTTACGCTTAGTAAAGTTCTTCCCAAGGTGTCGCCCCTGTTCTCTATAACTTTTTCCGGCGCATAAACGGTAAGGTCTTTTTCACCCTTTTCTATTTCGTAAGCCTGACTTGCATAAGAAGCGGTAAATCCATCTTTTACTAGCCAATAACCATTTGTAAATTTCATCTTTCCTCCAAAGGTCCTTCACACTCAAAATAAAACCTTATATTTAGAATAAAAGTAAAAGTAAAATATTAAAACATATATTTTTTTTACAAAAAACTTTAGTAATTACACGGAATTTGTTTTACAAAACTTTGCTACTCTCAGCGGATTTTGCCCCGAAAAAAAGGCTTCACTCGCTCTGCTCGTTGCAGAAGGTTTTTATTATCAGTCCACAGCCGACATAATTGCGGAAATTATTGTTGGGAAGTACCAGGATAAGGATGTGCGGTTTAGGTAGCCGTGCTGTTCTCCGCTTGTGGAAGAGGCTTCGTAGGATCCGTTATCCCATAAGACGCAGGGCATGGAGTAAGTGTTATAGGCTGTGCTGAAGTAGTATTTTGCCCACTTTACACGTTCAGACAGGTTGTCCTTGTTGCTGGCGGAAGTTTCGCCTATCACAATCCCTATGGAAGAAAATTGGCTCCTTACCGAAGAGAACATATCATCTAAGGAAGTTTTATCTGCATCGTCAAAAGTTGTGTCTGTTACTTCACTATTGTACATAGCAAAGTTGTAAGGGGAATAGGCGTGGAAGGACAAAAGAAGCTTGTCGCTCGCGCTGTCGCTGGGTAATTCATAAGAAGATAAAAAATTGGATGAGCCTGCATAAGCCGGCACCATTAAGTAACGGTTCTCGTTGTTGCCGCCTGTAGCGCGGATTGCCTTTATGCAAGTCTCCTCATAATCAGTGATGATTGCATTTGCCTTTGTGTCAGTAATGGAAGTTGAAGAAGATACCCACCACTCATAAGATTCCCCTACGCAACGGGGTTCATTCAAAACCTCAAAAATCAAACGCTCGTTATAATCATTATTGAATTCAGTTGCAATTTGAGTCCACACGACTTTCAGGAAAGCCTTTGATTTTGTCTGCAAAGAGGAATTTGTTGTGATTGCATAGCCGTAGTAAGAAGATAATTCAGATGTAGATAAATTGTCGTGGTGAACGTTTATTATTACATAAAGGCCCGCATCGTAAGCGTAATCAACAACAGTCTTTACCCTTTCCATCCAAGATGAATCTATTGTATAAGATGAAGTATTGGATAGATGGTTGTGCCAGGAAATGGGAATTCTGATAGACTTAAACCCCTTGTCTGCCACAGCCTGAATCATAGCCTGTGTTGTTTTAGGCTGCCCCCAATAAGTTTCTGTCCCGGTCCCGTAGTTTGTAGAAGAAACGCTTGCCGTGGCATCCAGAGTGTTGCCCAAATTCCATCCAGCTTTTAATTTTTTTGAAAAAGTTATACTTGAAGCGCTTGAATCCAAGGTGTTATCCACATCATCGCCTGTTGGGTTGCAGGAAAATAAAAATGCGCCGAAAAACAAAAACACAAACAAGGGGAAAAGGTATTTCATAAAATATATCTCCTATATTAATTATATGATACAACCTTTTTCCTAAATGCGAAACATTTATTTTTTATAGTAAAAACTTATTTTTTTGTATTTAGCGTGTCATTCCGAATTTATTTCGGAATCTATTTCAGTACACCACAAATGCTAACTTTGCATAGATTCCGACCTTCGTCGGAATGACAGGCTAAGTTGTTATAGTTTTATACCAAAACAAATGGAAAGTAAGCCCTTGTCAAAGCTCCATTCCCCATCTGATTTCTGGTCCGTGCGCTCATACCACATATCCATATAGAAGTGGTCATAAGGGGTTAGCTTGCAGCCAATCTTTGTCGTGATTGTAGCGGAGCCCTTTTCATAAGTTGGATCATCATTGTAATTTTGGTAAGCATATCTTGAATAGCGTGTGTTGCCATCGCTATCTGTGTAAGCTGCCCCGTAATTTACAGATGGTACGTACCAACCAAATATGTATGGCATTATGTGGTTTGTTGCTTGCCACTCAAGTTGTGCAATAACAGCCCACAAAAAGTCATTATAAGTTGTGCCATTTGCAGCTGTATATTTCTTACCTCCAACATTCATAAGCTCCATTTGCATAAAGCCACCAATATGAGCCAAAGGAGATGTGGAAGGATCCTCATTAAAGGAAATAATTCCGTTTATAATGCCATCCTTGTTTACGTTAAAGCCAGCCCCAAGACCTACTTGGCAAGAAGTATCGCCGCTAAGCTGCATACCGCCCAGCTTGTAGTTCCATTTGTAGTTAGCGCCTGTTCCACTAAAGAGCCACATAAGGCCGCCGCCAACTTCCCAGTCGTAATCATCATGGATAGCAGAACTTGCAAGGTCCGTTTGGTAAATAAAGTCAAAACCTGCGTAAGGTTTTAGCACACCAAAACCTGCTATATCAAGGCTGTATTCATAACCAATTCCCAAAGCAAGGGGTGCTTCTGTTAGGGCATCGGAATCGGACTCAGGGTCACTTGCTGCGGACTGAACAACAGTAGCAGTATTTGCATCATCATCGCTTTGCAAAGTCTCACGGTTTAAACCTGTTGCGATATAAGTTGTATAGTTTATGGCATAAAGGGCGGAAAAAGATATTTGCTGATTAAAAGCCGGTTTCCAGTAGAAGTCCCCGCCAAAAACCCAGGAATTATCATCATTGTTTTCTCCGTTCTTCCAGGAGCCTGCTTTTAAGTCCGCCTGATAGTCAAGACCAGAAAAGCCCGCGCTGTACATACCATAAATTTCAACCTCACGGCGGGTAAGGT
>CAJOQA010000300.1 GCA_905236465.1 uncultured Treponema sp. | reverse complement strand
TAAGGAGTTCTATCGTGCCTTGTGGAAAGAAAAGAAAGCGCGCAAAGATAGCGACACATAAGCGTAAGAAGAAGCTTAGAAGAAATCGGCATAAGAATAAGTAGCTTTAGATAAAAATCTTCTTTTTCTAGAGATGCAAAAAAATGCCTAAAAGGGCCGCAGTTTTTATAAGATTACTGCGGTCTTTTTTTTATATGTGGGGGGCTATCTTGCTACAAAACATTCATTCTCCAGAAGATTTAAAAAAAATACCAGAAAAGCAGTTAAATGGCCTGGCAGCAGAGATAAGAAGCAAAATTATAGAAGTTGTTGGCAAAAATGGTGGTCACTTAGCAAGTAATTTAGGAACTGTTGAGCTGACTATTGCTTTGCACAGGGTCTTTAATAGTCCTCAGGATGCAATTATTTTTGATGTAAGCCACCAGTGCTATACGCATAAAATGCTTACCGGTAGATATGATTCTTTTCATTCAATTCGTACCAAAGGCGGTATTTCTGGTTTTACAAGAATAAGCGAAAGCCCCCATGATTATTTTGATGCAGGACATGCCTCTTCTTCTATATCTTCAGCTTTGGGACTGCTAGCTTCTTGGAGTCTTTTAGGCCGCAATGACAAAGTTGTAGCTGTTATTGGAGATGGGGCCCTTACCGGTGGCATGGCTTACGAGGCTTTGTGCCATGCGGGGCAACTTTCAAAAAATCTGATAGTTATAGTAAATGATAATAAAATGTCTATAAGTCCAAACAATGGTGCTATTTCCCGTTATTTATCCAGGCTTACAACAACCGCCTCTTACCAAAATTTCCGTTATAAAGTCGATAGGGCAGTTGATTATATTCCATATATAAACCACAAAATAGGTAAATTCATATTTCGGTTAAAGAGGGGCATAAAGGGCTTGTTTTTAACCAATAATCTTTTTGTTGATTTAGGTTTTGAATATGCGGGGCCTCTTAACGGGCATAATATAAAGCAGCTGGAAACTGTACTAGAAAGGGCAAAAAAAATCCCCCGTCCTGTCGTTATCCATGTAATTACCAAAAAAGGACGGGGCTATAGCCCTGCAGAAAATGATCCGGCAACTTTTCATGGGGTTGGCCCCTTCAACACAAGTGATGGCTTTGTTGAAAAATTTGACACTACTAGTTTTACAGAAGCCTTTAGCAAAAAGATTAATGACCTTGCAAAAAATGACCATAGAATAGCTGCTATTACCGCTGCTATGTCAAAAGGTACCGGTTTGGACTACTTTTCCAGGCATTACAAGGAACGTTTTTTTGATGTAGGAATTGCAGAAGAACATGCAGTTACATTTGCAGGTGGCTTAGCTGCTGGAGGCATGATTCCCATTACGGCTATTTATTCAACTTTTATCCAGCGGTCTGTGGATCAAATGATAGAAGATATTGCTTTACAAAATCGACATGCCGTTTTTGTTTTTGATAGGGCAGGGGCTGTTCCCTCTGACGGAGAGACCCATCAGGGAATATTTGATATCGCTTTGTTTAGGCCTGTTCCTAACCTTACTATTTTAAGTGTCTCCTCTGCTGTTGACTTGAACATCTGCCTTGATTGGGCTTGCTACGAATGTAAAGGTCCTGTTCTTATCCGGTGGCCTAAAATGACCTGTCCTTCTGAAATAGATGCTTTTTCTAGTCCAATACAAGAAGGCAGGGGGCTTTTTATAAAAGCTGATTCTTTTGCGCCTGCTCTATCAGAACCTAGCGGAAAGAAGGGAAAGGTTCTTCTTTTTTGTACAGGGGGAATGTACAGCGAATGCCTTACAGCCGCAAGATCCCTGATTTTACAGGATATTGAGACTTGCATTTTTTCCTCCCGCTTTATAAAACCGTTTGACATCGAATACTTTATAGATACGGCAAAAGACTTTAATTCTATTGTTTTTGTTGAAGATGGAGTTTATACAGGAAGCCTTTCCTCATATCTTGAATCATGTATTTTAAAGGATCCAAGAACTTCTAAATGCCATACAAAGATTTTAGCTTTTCCTGATACTTTTTTGCCAAATGGCAATCGTTCTCAAATTTTAGAGGCAGCCTCAATGTCTTCAAAAGATATTGAAAAAGCAGCTTTAACTTTAATTTAATTTTAATAAAAGGATCTAAAAATGAAGACTTTAGCGTTAGCTGATAGGGAAATAAAAACGGAACTTCCTGCTTTTGTAATGGGGATTGTAAATTGTACTCCTGACTCTTTCTATTCAAATAGCAGATTTTTTGGGCTTTCAGCAGTATCACAAGCCCTGAACTTTGTTGAGGAGGGGGCGGATATAATTGATATTGGAGGAGAGTCAACTAGGCCAGGTTCTGACTATGTTGATGAAAAAGAGGAGCTTTCTAGGGTCATACCCGTTATTCGCTCTATTAGAAAAATAAGCAATATACCAATCTCTGTAGATACGAGAAAAGCTGCTGTAATGAAAGCCGCATGGAACGAAGGTGCTGATATTCTAAATGATATTTCTGCATTAGAAGATTCTTTAGATTTAGCAACCTTTGTTGCAGAAAAGAAAATACCGGTTATTTTATGCCACAAAAGGGGTATCCCTGCTTCAATGCAAAAAAACACTGAATATGAAGATATTTTTAGTCAAGTTAGCCGATACTTAGAAGAAAGGGCCTCTTTTGCAGTAAACAAAGGTGTTTTACCTGAAAAAATAATTGTTGACCCGGGGATTGGTTTTGCAAAAGATTTTGATGGAAATATAGAATTAATTTCAAAATGCGGACTTTTATGCAATAAAAAGTATAAAGTCCTTATGGCTCTTTCTCGTAAGACCTGCATAGGACAAATAACTGGTCGGGCAGCAGAAAAAAGGCTTGCCGGAACTTTAGCTGCAAATCTTGTAGCAGTGAAGGCAGGGGCCTTTATGTTACGGGTTCATGATGTTGCAGACTGTGTGGATACATTAAAAGTTTTGAAAACTTTTGGAGGTTTATTTTAAGTTGACCGGTTTGGATATTTTGTGGCAGTTTTACCAGTCATATATTGCTCCTTTTTTAGATGTACTTATTCTAGCCTTCTTATTGTACAAGGCGTATGAACTTATCATAAAGACAAATACATTACAATTATTTAAGGCTGCTTTAATTGTTGCTTTAGCTTACGCCATAGTGTGGGTTCTTCACCTACAGACCATGCTTTGGATTTTTTATAAAATGGGGCCAGTTTTAATTGTTGCGTTTGCAATAGTCTTTCAACCAGAAATTAGAAAGATTATGCTAAAGCTTGGTAGGGCAGAATGGCTTACTTTTGGTTCAAAAAGCCGCCATACATCTGTAGATGCTGTAATACAGGCAGCTGAAAAGCTTTCTGAAATGCGAAGGGGTATGCTTGTCGTTTTTTTGCGTACAACTAAGCATGAGAATATAATCAGCACAGGAACACCTCTTAATGCAGATGTTACGGCTGCACTTTTGCTGACTATTTTTGACCATGATACCCCCTTACATGACGCTGCCTGCTTTGTTCAAAACGGGAAAATTCTTGCGGCTGGTTGTTTTCTCCCCCTAAGTGAGCAATATGACATAAAAAAAACATTTGGTACAAGACACAGGGCTGCCCTTGGAATGAGTGAGCAGGGAGACTGTGTTGTCCTTGTTGTCAGTGAAGAGACTGGGGCTGTGAGCCTTGCCTATGATGGGGAATTGCATTACAATTTATCTGTTTTGGAACTTACCCATAAGTTGGAAGAGCTTTTGGATACTTCTAAAGAAATAAAGAGAAAGGATACTATAGATGAATATAAAATTTCTTGAGAAAGTATTTAATAATTGGATTCCAAAAATAGTTTGTCTTGGTCTGTCTCTTCTTCTTTATATGCAGATTCAAAACTCATCTCTTGTTACAAAAGAATTTACTGTGCCTTTGCATGTCCTCGAAGACGCAGAGATGACACTGCTTTCTAGCCCTAGCAGTATTGCGCCGATAAAGGTCTCTGTGCGTGGCAGGACCGAGCAGCTTTCATCTGTTACCGATCAAAGTTTGGATGTCTTTGTTGATATAAGTTCAAAAACAAAGGCTGGCCGCTATAAGTTTCCAATTTATGTAAAGCAATCCGACGCCCTTCTTTTAATGGATCCCTTAGAAATACGGTTGGGAAAAGAAACTATTTCTTTGGAAATAGATAAAAAGGTAAAAAAATATATAAATATAAAGGCAAACCTTGCTGGTAGTCCTGCTCATGGTTATGAAGCTTCTTCTGTTCAGATTACACCCCCTTATATCGAAGTTACAGGTCCAGCATCTATTATAGAAAGCATTTCGACAATTCAGACTGAAAAGGTTGACATAGAGGGGCTTACCCGCATAAGCGAGCAGGATGTACTTTTGAGAAATGAAAACTCTCATATAAGTTTTGATACAAAAAATCCTGTTCATGTTAGCGTTCAAGTGGAAAAATCCAAAGTTCACAAAAATTTTACAGATATCTCTATCGAATTCAAAAGGTTAAATCCTTTATTCGAGATAACAAGTGATGTAAAAACTACCGATATTGTTTTTAGCGGACAACTTTTACAGCTAGAGAATATGTCTTCTGCAACAATAAAGGTTTCATGTGATTGTTCATCCATAAACGAAGAAGGAACGTATTCGCTTCCTATTTCTGTTTTAGTTCCTTCTGGCTTAGCGCTTGATAAGCAGTCAGTTGAAAGTGTTCAAGTAACGGCAAAGAAAAAGGCTGAAAGTGCAGAGGAGTAGTGATAATGATTGCTGGCATTGGCTGTGACCTTGTAAAAGTAAGCCGTTTTGAAAAATGGATAAAAACTTCTTTGATTGAGCGTTTCTTTAACAAAAAAGAGATACTTATGGGAAGTTGCAGTTTACAGCATCAATGTGAGCATTATGCTGTCCGCTTTGCTGCAAAAGAAGCTTTTTCTAAGGCTTTGGGAACAGGGCTTACAGGTTTTTCTTTAGCAGAAGTTTACATAAAAAAAAATGCTTATGGAAAGCCTTTTTTATATACAGAAGGTAAAGCTGACGAAGCTTTAAAAAAACTTTGCGGAACAAATGCAAAAATACATGTTTCGCTTAGTCATGAAAAAGAATATGCTATGGCTTATGTTATAATAGAGCAGGAGTAAAAAATGATTAGAAAATCTGCAGCATCAGAAGACGATGGAAAAAAACATTCAATAACATATTGGGCAAAAGAAAAGGTTATTTGCCCTGTTTGTCAAAGGGGATTTGAGCAAGAGGTTATGCACAAGGGGGGAGGCCGTATGATTGCAGGCAATCTGACAGACGAGTTGCACCGCAATTTTGAGCCCTCAAAAAAATTTGGCAGAATTTATCCGCTCATTTATGATATTGGCTGTTGCCCAAAGTGTCATACGGCTTTCTTTTGGAGCGATTTTCCCCGTATAAAAGATTCCGCTACTTTAGGAAGGTTAGAAAGTGACAGTGAGCGCAGGATGGCTGCTGCAGAAACAATATTTCCCTACTATAACCTGCGTTCTGAAAGATCTCTTTTTGATGGGGCCGCAATGTACTATCTAGCCCTAATGTGCTATGAAAAAGCTGACATCGCCTATGCCCCCACCTTTAAGCGGGCAATGATAAGTCTTCGTCTTGCCTGGCTTTGTAAGGATTTAGATATTGCTTGTCCTGGACACAACTATAGCTACATTGCACAAGTTTTTTACAGTAAGGCCCTTTTCTTTTATCAACAAACACTGATAAACGAAACAAGCAGAATAGAATCTATAGAATCTATATCCAACTTTGGTCCTGACATGGATAAAAGTTATGGTTATGATGGGGTTATTTATCTTAGCGGTCTTTTAGAGTTTAAGTACGGGCAAAAAAAAGATTTGGAGGCAAGGTTAAAAAAACTTGATGAAGCAAAAAGATCAATAGCCCGCATCTTTGGCTTGGGAAAATCAAGTAAAGCAAAACCTGGTCCTTTGCTAGATGTTGCCAGAGACTTGTATGATAAGTTAGCCGCAGAACTGTCGAGCAACAATGTCTTTACAGAAGATGATGAAGAAGAATAGAAGTTTTCATGGCAAATATTCTACTTACGATTTCCTATGATGGTACGGACTTTTGTGGATGGCAGCGACAAGATAAATCAGATAAAGGAAAGCCTGTCCGTACTGTCCAAGGCTTAATAGAAGCTGCCCTAGAAAAAATGTTGGGACAAAAGATAAAAATT
>CAJOQA010000299.1 GCA_905236465.1 uncultured Treponema sp. | reverse complement strand
CTCGGCAACTTCAAGAACAACGGGAAAGAATACCGCAGGAAGAATGATCCGAGGAAGGGGGAGGACCATGACTTTCTGAACAAGGAGTTAGGGAGGGTTGCATCATATGGCATCTACGACATCGATAAGAATATCGGTTTCGTTAATCTAGGGATCAGCCATGACACCGCGGAATTCGCAGTGAACAGTATTCTCCAGTGGTGGCTACACATTGGAAAGGAAACATATCCAAAGGCAAGGCGCCTTTACATCAACTGTGATGGAGGTGGAAGCAACGGTTCAAGACTGCGCCTGTGGAAGACACAGTTGGCGAAATTCGCCGAGATGACTGGCTTGGAAGTACACGTCTCCCACTTTCCTCCGGGGACATCAAAATGGAACAAGATAGAGCACCGTCTGTTCTGTTTCATATCGAAGAGTTGGGCTGGTCAGCCACTGATTGATATAGAAACAGTGATTGACCTGATTGGTTCTACCACAACAAAGCAGGGATTAAAAGTCAAGTGCATTCTGGATGAAAAGTTGTAGATTAGAAAGTATCCTCAACCCCAGCCTGCTGACCTAGGGCTTTTCTTGAATAAAAGGTGCTGCTAGAACCGGAAAGTCTCTTGCGTTTTTTTTATGTTTCTATTGACAAAAACATTAATTTGTACTACAATGTTACTACAAAAAGAAACATAAAATAGGTGGCAGATATGGGTAACTCTATAGATGGATTTTTTAACAACTACGGTGGAAAATATGTAGCGGAAGTTCTTCGACGGCCGCTTGATGAACTGCAAGAGGCATTTACCTTTTACATGAAAGACCAGGATTTTCTTGAAGAACTTGAAATCATCAGGCGGGACTATATAGGAAGAGAAACCCCCTTATATTTTGCACCAACAGCCACAAAACTTTTAGGCGGTGCACAAATTTACATAAAGCTAGAGGGACTTGCAAACACAGGAGCCCACAAAATCAACAATGCAATAGGCCAGTGCCTGCTTGCGAAAAAAATGGGTAAAAAACGCATCATAGCGGAAACCGGAGCAGGCCAGCACGGACTTGCAACTGCAGCCGCCTGCGCAAAGTTGGGGCTTGACTGCACAGTCTACATGGGCGAAGTTGACGTAAGAAGGCAGCAGCCAAATGTTGCGGCTATGGAACTTTACGGAGCAAAAGTTCATCCGGTTACAAGTGGAAGTCGCACCCTAAAAGATGCAGTAAATGAGGCCATGAGGGACTGGGCGGCAAATCCAGATACCACCCATTATGTTTTAGGTTCAGCCTTAGGCCCTGCCCCCTTCCCCGACATCGTAAGAGAATTTCAGTCAGTTATTGGTCGCGAAGTTGAAAGACAGTGTGCAGAACGCAAAATAAAAATTGGAGCAATGGTAGCTTGCTGTGGAGGCGGTTCAAATTCAATTGGATTTTTTGCCCCCTTTGTAGACAAAAAAGAACCTCGCCTTATTGCAGCAGAGGCTGGGGGAATTGGACCTGGTGTTGGAGAAAACGCAAGCCGCATGACAGGAAATGCTTCTCGGGAAGGAATAATGCAGGGCTACAAGTCCCGCTTTTTACTTGACGAAGACGGACAGGCACTTCCTACTAGAAGCATATCAGCAGGTCTTGACTACTGCGGAATTGGGCCACAACTTGCAGCCTTAGGAAATTCAGGAAGAATCGAGTTTACATCAATATTAGACAAAGAAGCATTAGACGCAGTCAGTTTTTTTGCAAAAAATGAAGGAATTCTTTTTGCCCTTGAATCTGCACACGCGGGGGCCGCTGCCATAAAGATAGCAAAAGAAGTACCCTCTGATCAGGCAATAGTAATAAATATGAGTGGCAGAGGAGACAAGGATGTTTTCATAACAAGTCCTGTATTTCGGCCTGCTGAATGGAAAGAATTTCTAAAAGCTGAACTTGACCGCTTAGAAAATAATGTTGATGTCCACAATCAGGAAAGCAAAAAAGTTGTAAAGTAGGAGAACAAAAATGAATAAAATAAAACTGATGTCTCATTTAGTTGCTGGTTACCCAACGGATGAGCTTGCCCTTGCAGCAGCGGATGCTATGATTGAAGGAGGGGCAGATATTCTTGAAATTCAACTTCCATTTTCTGACCCTAGTGCAGACGGACCTGCAATTCAGGGAGCATGCACCAAAGTTCTTTCTAGAAAGTATACAACGAGCCAAGGGCTTAGCTTTATAAATAAAATTCACGAAAAGCATCCTGACACCACAATCTATATAATGAGCTATGGATCTTTGGTATACACACCGGGAGTAAAAAACTTTTGTAAAAGAGCCGCAGAGGTTGGTGTAAATGGAATGATTATTCCTGATTTACCATTTGACCATGATGAAGGCTTAACCGCTTTCTGCAAAGAGTTCGGCATGGAAAACATTCCGGTGGCTGCCCCCTCTATGGCTGAAGAAAGACTCAAAAAACTTGCAACTTACGGCTTTGCCCACATTTATGCAGCGCTTAGGGTTGGCATTACAGGAAGCGACACTAGCATAGACAAAGCCACACTTGACTTCTTAGGCAAAGTAGCAGCAGGAGGCAGCAAAGTCTACGGGGGCTTTGGCATAAGAAGCGGAAGTCAGGCGGCAGCAGTTGCTAGTGCAGTTGATGCTGTAGTTGCAGGTTCAGTCTTTGTTCGCCTGATTACAGAGAATGCAGGCGACAAAAATAAAATGTTTGCTGCAGTAAAGGACAAGGCCACTGAACTTACACAAGGCAGGGCTTAGCAGCTTTTGCAAACAGAAGTGAGACTAAGGAGTTAATGGAAAAACTCCTCTCACTTTTGTATAAGGTCTTGCAGCTTTGCATAGTCTTCTTCACTTAGCATGTCAAACCATTCAACTCCTGGTCGGTCTGGATTTGTATTCGCCGCAATGTGGGCAAAATCATCAGAAAGACTTCCGCCATGCCAGTGCTTAACTCCTTCAGGAATCTGAATGACATCGCCCTTGCGGATAATGATTGCATCCTTTCCCTCTTCCTGATACAGCCCTACTCCTCCTACACCTATAACATACATTCCCCCGTGAGTGTGCCAAGACGAGCGGGAATCGGGCGCAAAGGTGATTACATTTGTCTCTGGAAAATTATATGTGCTATCAAGCGGAACAAGGTTCCTAAAATAAGCAGTTCCCGTAAAGCCTGAAGAAACATCGTTACCAAAGTCAAAAGTACAGTCGCTCTTGTTGTGGTCACCAACAGTAACTTCACTTGAGCTAACTTTTGTAGAACTACAGGATGCAAATGAAAATAATAAAATAAATGCCAGTAAAACTAAAGTGTTTTTCACATATCCTCCTCTAGAAGTCTATTTCGTAAGTCCGTGGTCTTTGAGCCACGTTTCCACAAAATCAGCAATTTCTGCGTTGTTCAATTCCTGAAACATAAAGTGACTGTTGCCCGTGATGGCGACATCAGGAAAATAAACAACACTTGCCTCTCCACCGTCCTTTACATATTGAACAGCAAAGTTCTTACATTGCTCCATGACCGTTTTCATTTTCAGGAATTTGAAAAAATGTATTTGCGTGGTCAACATGGGTCGTAGTTCCCGCACGAGTTTGATCAAGCCAGTTTTTTGTTTCATAGTAAGTTCCAGGAATCGGTTCAGTCACTGTTCCACCAGAGGAGAAAACGCCTTGCTTTTTAATAGCGAGACTGTTCTTTGGGGCACTGGCACAGGATGTCATTGAGATTGCAAGACTTGCAAGCGATAGTAGTAAAAATATCTTTTTCATAGGTAAATCTTCTTTGAACGTGTGTTGGTCACCTTCATCTACATTCCTTTAAAATTTCTTCAATTTCTTCATCGCTCAATTTTTTGCAGCAGCCAGGAGTCCGCACAGTTGATTTTGCAATTGCAGAAATTGTTTCGTCGTCAATACTGACATTCATTTCAGAAAGGCTGGTGGGAAGCCCTGTTTCTTTGATAAAATCTGCAAGGGCATCAATAGCTTGTGCGGCAGCATCTTCTGCAGACAGGCCACTTGTATTGATTCCCCAAACTTGGCGGGAGAAACGCTCAAACTTTTCAGGAGCATTTTTGTAGATGTGGCGGTAGAAGGCAGGGTGCAAAACAGCAAGTCCCTGACCGTGGTTGCAGTCAGTGTAAGCACCAAGCTGATGTTCAATCATGTGGCACTGAAAGTCAGTTGTTTTTCCAAGCTTCAGAATTCCGTTTTCTGCCATTGCGCTTGCCCACATAAGTTCGCTACGGGCAGTTTCGTTTTCTGCATCAGTAGGATCAGGGTGAGCAAGAAGCTGGCGAATATTTCTGATTGTACTTCGCATAAGGGCTTCGTTTATTTCATCAGAAAGGTTGGTAACTTGAGCCTCCCCTGTTGTACCAAAATAAGTTTCCATTGCATGGCTAAAAGTGTCAAAGGCACCGCTGATTGTCTGCTTAAAGGGAAGGCTTGCAGTAATGGCAGTATCGAGGATCGCAAAATCTGCGAAGGCACCCCACAAGGCAGATTTCAATTTGCGCTCTTCGTGAGTAATAACTGCACCGTTGTTGTT
>CAJOQA010000298.1 GCA_905236465.1 uncultured Treponema sp. | reverse complement strand
TGCATTATAAACTTGCTTCTAATAAGGATTTGGCGACAAGCTGGTACTTTTTCTTTAATAACTTTTCAATTCAGGAATTTAGTCAGGAAGATTTTATTACTGATCTTCAAAAATATATTAAAAGTCATGGTGAAACAGATGAAAAGGCTTCTGTGAGCAACAGGTCACTTAGTGATGACTTTTCATGTTTATTGGGAACTTATTTGCCAAGGACCTATTGGTCTGCAAATGATGGTAAGCTTTCTGCTGAAAATAATATTACCTGTCCCTTTGCAGAATTAAATCTTTTGTCTTCCCTTAGAAGGACTTCGGATAAGACTCGTGGTCTGTTTAAAAAAGCTATGCCTGCTCCTTCATCTTTTGAGCCAAGTATTGTACTTGCAATAATAGCTGATACTGCGGAGGGTAGGGGAGAAATAAAACTGAATGAACTTTTGACAAGAGAATGTAGCCTTGGGAAAATTTTTAATTTAGACACAATTACTCTTATTGAAGTTTTACGTTTATGTGAAAAAGATGAAAAACTAAAAATTATAAGGACCGCAGGACTGGATCTTATAAGGCTAAGTAATCCTGAAAAATCTTTTGAAGATTATGTTACGGCCTTTTATGATTCTATTAGAAAAAGTGAGGTTAAGTAATGGGCCGAATGATAAAAACTGTAAAAGATTTTCAGTATTCAGTAAATATTGCTTATGACCTTTATAATAGTCAAAAAATAAGAGCTTTTATTCCAACAAAGGCATCCTTGGAACTTTTAGAAAAAATTCTTTTAAGTACAAATCCTGAAAGCGCTGATAGGGCAAGGGTTTTAATCGGGGCTTATGGAAAGGGAAAAAGCCATATCGTGCTTGCCATTCTTTCTATTTTAATGAAGCATGAGCCTTTTTCTGATTTTGAGCATTTGAATAAAAGCCTCTGTGATTATCCGCAGCTTAAGCGGCTTGTAGAAGATTATTATAAAAGTGATAAGAAACTGCTTCCTGTTCTTGTTACAGGTAGCGGAACAAGTTTAACTCAGTCTTTTTTGCTTGCGCTAAAAAATACGCTAAGCGAAAATAATCTAGATAGCCTCATGCCAAAGACAAATTATATGGCCGCTGCAAATACTGTTAAGAAATGGAAAAAGGATTATCCTGATGTCTTAAAAAAGTTTGAGGTGCTTTACGAAAAGTCAGCTGAAGACTTTATTTGTGAGATGAAGGATTTTAATATTGAAGCTTACCATAAGTTTGAAGAGCTTTTTCCAGAGCTTTCAGCAGGAAGTCTTTTTAACCCCTTCTTAGGTTTTGACCTTGTAGACTTGTATGAAAGTGTAGCAAAAGAGTTACGGCACGAAAAATTGTACAGCGGGCTGTATGTTGTTTATGATGAGTTTAGTAAATATTTGGAGACTAACATTGATTCCGCTTCCGTAAACGATACAAAGATGTTGCAGGATTTTGCTGAAAAGGCATGCCGGTCTGGTGAAAATCAACTGCACCTGCTTTTGATTTGTCACAAAGAAATTTCAAACTATATTGATAAGTTACCTAAGCAAAAAACTGACGGTTGGCGTGGAATCAGCGAGCGGTTTGAGCATGTTCTCCTTAACAATGATTTTAGTCAGGTTTACGAGATAATTTCTAATGTAATTCAAAAGGATAGTGAAAAATGGGAAAAGTACAAAAGAACTTTTAGTGAAAAATTTGAGCTTTTGAATTCTTATTATGGAAATCAAAAACTTTTTGAAGATACCTTTCCCTTGCATCCTGTAAGCGCATTTATTCTTCCCCGCCTTTCCGAACAGATTGCGCAGAATGAAAGGACCTTGTTTACTTTTTTGTCCGCAAAGGGCGAAAAAACTCTGTCTTCTTTTCTGTCATCTTTTTCTGAGTCTGAATTTAATTTGCTATCTCCTGATTTTATTTTTGATTACTTTGAACCTCTGTTTAAAAAAGAAATCTATTCAGGTGACATTCATAATATTTATCATATGACCTTAGTTATCCTTGATAAAATAAAGGGAGACGATACTAGGTTTGTAAAACTTGAGGAGAAGATTGTAAAGACCCTTAGCCTTATTTATATTCTTGCCCAGTTTGAAAAGTTGAAGCCTGTTACTGAAGAAATTGTAAGAATTTATGAGTATTCGTATTCAAAAGAAGAAATAGAACTGGCATTAAAAAATCTTATAGAAAACAGGTTCGTTATTTATCTTAGGCAAAGTAATTCGTATTTAAAGCTAAAAGAAACGAGCGGACTTGACATTTCTTCTTGCATCCATGATATGCTTGAAAAGCAAAAGCATACTTTTTCTTTGTGCCATATCCTGAATGATTTTAATAATGAAAACTTTTTTTATCCATATAGATACAACGATGAAAAAGAAATGACCCGCTATTTTGCTTTTACCTTTATTGGGGCTGATGAACTTCTTGATTCTAGTGAGTTTGAAAATATAGAAAAAACTATTTCTGCCGATGGTGCTATTTTTGCAATAGTGTGCAATTCAGAAAGCGAAAGAAAAAGTGTAAGGGATTTTTTATGCTCTGACGTGAAAAAGAAAAAATTAGAGCGAATCCTTTTTGCCCTTCCTAAAAAAGTTCTTTCTATAGAGGAAACTGCAAGAAAATTTTTTGCATTAAAAGAGCTTTGCAATCAAGCTTCAGATGATGAGGTTCTTTTAAGTGAATACCAGGTTGTTTTAGAAGATGTTTGCCAAGTACTTTTTTCTTTTGTAAGAAATTATACAAGACCTGAAAAAAAGAAATCCCTTTATTTTCTTAAGGGTGAAAATTTGCCTATAAAAAGGCAGGCGGATCTGACTGAAGTTTTATCAGAAATTTGTGACAAGGTTTATTATAAATCACCCATAGTGAATAATGAAGCCATAAACAAAAATACGATTACTTCTATTGCATTTAATAGCCGCAGAAAAATTATAGCAGGACTTCTTAGGTGCCCACTAGAAAAAAATCTTGGCCTGATTGGTAGTGGTCAAGATGTTGCAATTATGAGAAGCACTTTGCTATACACAGGACTTTTGCAACAAGATAGTGAAAGTGAATGTGTAAGTATAAAAATGCCAGAGAAAAATGATAGCTTCCACTTATACCCTATGCTTAACGAAATACAGAAATTTGTTGATTCTTGTGCAAAAGGAAAAAAATCTTTTAGGGAACTTTATAAAAAATTGACCCTGGCAGAAAATGGAATTGGGGTTAGGAAAGGACTTGTTCCAATTTATCTTGCGCTTGTACTTGGGCAAAAAAAGAATCACTCTGCTATTTATTGTGAAGAAAAGCAAGTTCCCTTTACTGCCGACACCCTTGCGCAAATAAATGACGAGCCTGAAAAGTTTTCATTTGTAGCTTTTACTTTAGATGATGATAAAAGAAATTATTTACAAAGGCTTTCTGAAACTTTTACTTGTTCTGCTTCTGCAAAAGAGATTTTTGACTCTATGCAAAAGTGGTATTTGTCTCTGCCAAAGTATTCTAGAGAAGCTAAGACTTCGTATTCTGCTTTTATAAATATTCTAAAAAGTGAAACCGGTGAGCAAGAATTTTTATTCAAAAAACTTCCTTCTGTTTTTGCTAAAGAAAAAGCAGATCTTGCTATGGCCTTAGAAATTGAAAAGGCAAAGAATTATTATGATGGACTGCTTGGCAAGATGGAAAAAGTCTTAGAAGAAGAACTTTCAAATATTTTTGCTTGCAAAAATAAAGACAATCTTTTACCGGAACTTTCTTTGTGGAAGAAGGGCTTGAGTGAAAAAACGTTAACTCATCTTTTTTCAGATGGGGCTGAACATTTAATTTCACTGTTAGAAAAGAAGTTTTTTTCTGATTCTAGCTTTATTCAAGAACTTTCATTTGTGGCAACGGGTCTGCATCTAGCAGATTGGAATGAAAAGTCTAAAGAGGAATTTGTTGCTAGGATAGAGGAATGGAAAGAAGCTATTGAAAGTTTTAATAGTCTGCTTTCTTCAAAAGAAAATGTTCTTGAAAAAAATGGAAGTCATTTTGCAAAAGGTGGAACGTATACTGTTTCTTTTCAAAGTTCAAGTGGACAAATTATTGAGCGCAACTTTGAAAAAGTCAATGAATCTGCAAGGGCTAAACTTTTATATAACAAGATGACCGATGCTCTTGAAACAATGGGACATTCTTTGTCTAGCGCAGAAAAGCGACAGGTTGTAATGAATATACTTCAGGAGATGTGTGATGGCTTACTTTGATAATGCGGCGACTACTTTTCCAAAGCCTCAGGCTGTCTATGATTTTATG
>CAJOQA010000297.1 GCA_905236465.1 uncultured Treponema sp. | reverse complement strand
TTCTAAAGAAACATGATTTACGCTTCCCTTTGTATGCTTTTCAAATGAATCCCAACTACCAACATCATCCCAATCGAATGTTGTCATAACAGCAACAGCCTTATCGGTTTTTTCAGCAATGGCATTATCGACAGCAATAGCCGGTGTTTTTGAATAAGATTCTTTCATTTCTTTCCACTTATCAATAACTTTTATGTTGTCAATGCTTTTTGTCACAGTAAGACCTGCTAAAGATAAGTTTTCAAAAGACTTGTAAACATCATTTTGGCATTTTTCTACTTCACGTTCAAAAAAATCAGCCGTAAAAGCAAACATACCACTATTCCAATAATACTGTTTGGATTGCAAGTAGAGGAGTGCAGTTTTAGCATCTGGCTTTTCCTTAAACATTTCTATTTTAAAAATACTTGAATTAGACTTAAAAACTTCTCCTTTTTTTATATAGCCATATCCAGTTGCAGCTTCAGTTGGTGGAATTGCAAAACAAACAAAAGAGTTTTCACCAGCCGCTTGTGCTGCTTTTTGACAGTCATTTATAAATCTGTCTTTTGGTCCAATAATATGATCTGATGCAAGGGTTAAAATTATGTGGGTAAAAGAAGAGTCCGTCAATTTTAAGAATTTCGCTGCTAACAATAGAGGCGCACAGGTATGCCTAGGACATGGCTCTGCAATAATATATAAATCCTCAAGGATTTTTTTTCTTTCGCTTTCATTGCATTTTTGTGCTAGATTCCAGCATTCTTTACTTACCTTGTCTACCAAGTTATATCTTGTTATTACAAGGATTTTTCCCCCTATATTTAACGCCAAGGCTCTTTGTATGGATGCTTGCAAAAAAGAAATCCCATCACCTAAATCTATGAACTGCTTTGGATTTTCAGGTGAGGAAGCAGGCCAAAGCCTTTCTCCTATTCCCCCTGCAAGAATTACGACGTCTGTAAAATTTTGTATCATGTAATTTTCCTTAAAACATTATTTTAATTTTGTAAAGAAATAGGAACAGAAGGTCTTGATCCTATTCATAAAAGAAATTTCAGCCCTTTCTCTAATAAAAAAAATGTCAGGTGCATCAACGGCACCAATGCCATACAGTACCCAATAGTTTCCGGATTTAAAAATAGTCAATATGGATTTCATCTTTTTTTTACCAACACAATTAAACCTATCGTGGTAGCGGAGTTTATTTAGGTTTGTTGACTCATAGTAAAAATAATCTGAATCCGTGATTGTATCGATTTGAGTATCTATAATTCCAAATGGCGACATTTCCAAATCTGCTAAAACCTGACTTGTACGTGCATTTTCGTTTTTTAATTTTATATTTGCAGAAGAATATAAATCATACCATTCCTTTTTTCTTTCAGAATAATATGGAATTCCCACATACGATTCTATATCCATAACAGAGGACTTAAACTTTGCAATAAAATCTTCATTTCCTGCATATGGATAAATCTTTATTATTTCTGCCATGTACGCTGGTTTTAGAGCCGTTACAACTTGCAAGGCTTTTTTACCAGCTTCGTTATTAGTTTGTAGAGAAAATTTTTTTACCGATTTTATACTTTTTATAACAGTTTCTCCCTTTTCTAATCTTGTAATTTCATCTTCTGTAAGATTTTTATTAAAATCTGGAGGCAGAGCTTGCAGGGGGAGAAGTAAAACAAAAAGGCTTAAAAAAGAAATTTTTAATTTTTTTTTCATAAAAACATTGCCCTCCATTTAGTATTCAGTATACTACCACAAATTTATTTCTATTTCAATAATAAACTTTTTCCTCTTTTCCTTTTGTTAAAACAACAAAAGTGTGCTATAATATACAAGATATTCTATAAATTTATTGAGGAAGTAAAAAATGCCTATTTCACCTTACATAAAAGAAAAAATGACTAGCAAAAGCGCTGGTGTAATTAGAAAGATGTTTGAAGAAGGTATTAAGCTAAAAAAACTTCATGGAGCTGACAAAGTTTTTGATTTTAGTTTAGGTAATCCTGATATAGATCCTCCAAAAGAAGTTTTTGAGGCAATTGAAGAATTTGCAAAAGATCGGAGCAAAAATACTCACGGTTACATGCCCAATGCAGGGTACTCATTTGCCAGGGAGGCCATGGCAGAAAAAACAGCTTTGGAGCAGGGGGTAAAAGTTACAGGTGACTGTGTTGTAATGGCAGTAGGGGCTGCAGGTGCATTAAACAGTCTTTTTCAGGCTATTTTAACAGAGGGTGATGAAGTTATCGTTCCAGCCCCGTTTTTTAGCGAATACCGTAATTATGTTCATAATTTTGGCGGTAACTTGGTAGAAGTACCCTGTAAAAAGGATTTTTCCCTTGACATAGAAGTGATTGAAAAAAAATTAACTGAAAAAACTGCAGCTCTTTTAATCAACAGTCCTAATAACCCAACTGGCAGGGTTTATTCCGTAGAAGAAATTAAAGCTATTTCAAGTATTTTGAATAAGCATGCTACAAAATGTGGGCGTAAACCCTATTTAATCTGCGATGAGCCATACAGGGCTATTGTTTATGATGGGAAAAAAGTTGCGGCAGCCTTTCCTGAGTACGATTCTTCGGTTGTTGTAACATCATTTGCAAAAAACTTTAGCCTTCCAGGAGAAAGAAT
>CAJOQA010000296.1 GCA_905236465.1 uncultured Treponema sp. | reverse complement strand
TTTAGAAGTTTTCAAGGTGTTCCCTTGAAGTGATATTGACTATATACTAACACACAAAAAGTGTCAATAGCAAATTCTGTTTTTTTTCTGCAAATTTTGGCAGAATCAGCAAGAACCGCTCTCTATGACCTACTCGTCATCATATTCAGAATCGTAATAACCGAAAGAATCTTTTGTTACTGACCATCCCGAAGATTTTTCCCGTAACAGTTCAGCATCTTCGTTTCCTTGAAAAACCCGCCAGAAGTTGTAGCGGGAATTTTGCTGAGATAAAGAGGGGTAGTCTTTGTTCTTTTCTTTAAGATCTTCTATTCCATTTGCCATAATTTTTCCTATATTAATGTACCCTTAAATGTGTTGCCGTTCAAGCTATCTATGCTGACTTTCACAAAGGTTCCCAAGAGGTTTTTCTTTCCCTTAAAAGCTATGCGCTCATTTTGGCTAGTTTTTCCTAAGAGCTCACAGTTATCATCGCGGCTTACTATATCGGCAAGGACTTCTGCTGTTTGCCCCAGCCGCCTAGTCATCACTTTATTTGAGATTTGCAACTGAAGGTCTATAACCTTTTGCAGCCTGGCTTTTTTAGTCTCAAGGTCTATTTGATTTTCCATTGTGGCCGCAGGAGTACCTTCGCGAGGATTAAAGTAATACATAAAGGCACTTTCGTAGCCCACTTCTTCCATTAGGGTAAGTACCTGATTGAAATCTTCTTCTGTTTCTCCTGGGAAGCCCAACATAATATCAGTTGAAAGCTGAAGGTCAGGAATTGCAAATTTAAGTTTATTTACAAGCTCAAGATATGTTTCCCTACTATAGCGTCTTCCCATTTTTTTTAATATTGCAGAAGAACCATGTTGAACCGCTATATGAAGACCTCTGCAAAGGCGGGTGTCACTAGCGATTGTTTTTATTAACTCATCTGAAAAATCTTTTGGGTTGCTTGATTCAAAACGAATAAATTTAATAGAAGAATTTATTTTATCTAGATGATTTAGAATCTTTTTTAAAAGTCCTGGGAAATTCAGTCCGTCAGCATCTTTGTAGGAGTTTACATTTTGGCCTAGAAGGGTTATTTCCCTAACATAGCGGCTAGAAAGGAATTCAATCTCTTTAAGAATTTGTTCCGCGGGGCGAGATACTTCCCTACCACGAACATAGGGAACTATACAGTAAGTGCAAAAATTGTTGCAGCCGTGCATTATGGGGACAAAAGTTGAAAAAGCTCCTTGCTCATAAGAATTAGGGGCAAAAGTATAAACAGGTTCTTCATCGACTTCGACAGGGCTTACGCCATTTTCCACGGCATCGATAATGTCCCCAAACTTATTTTTTGCATACGTTCCAACCACGTAGTCCACTACGGGAAAATCTTTTTTAAGGCTTTTTAAAAGGCGTTCTGCCATACAACCCATTACAATCAGCGTTAGAGGGACAGGTCCGTTTTTTTCAACATAGGCAGAAGCTTCTTCCATGCTACGTTTTTTTGCATCAGGTTCGCAGTTGCGCACTTTTTTTAGGCCAGAATAAAAACCAAGTCGGCCAAATATCCTGGTCTCGGCAGTAGCCCTGACAGAGCAAGTATTTATTATTGCCATATCTGCAAGTTGAGCACTTGTAGCTTTTGTCCAACCGCGAGAAATCAGTATTTGCTCAACAGCCGCGGATTCAGCTATATTCATCTCGCAACCGTAAGTTTCAAAAAAATATGTCATTTTAGCTCCTTGAAGGGGTATTCGGTACAGGCATAGGCATTATGATTGTGGATACTTTCAAAGTTTTCACATTCAACTATAAAGCTTTTAAATGGCTGACTGCACTTGTTGAAAGCTTTTAGCCCAAGGCAAACTTCTCTAACTACATCTTCTACAAAGCGAGGGTTATCATAAGCATGTTCAGTTACCCACTTTTCATCAGGTCTTTTTAAGATACTATAAAGACTTCCACTTGCACTAGATTCAATTACTTCAATTACATCTTCAATCCAAAAGAGGCTCTTGTTTTTTAGTGTTACAGTAACAAGGCCCCTTTGGTTATGGGCACCACGGTCACTTATTGCTTTTGAACAGGGACAGACAGTTGTTACAGGAACTTGTATTTGCAATGAAAAATCTTCTTTAGTTTTATCAACTTCACCTTGGTAAAGACACTGATAACTCATCATGCTTTCAGATTGGGAAACAGGGGCTTTTTTCAGCATAAAAAAAGGAAAGGACATGGTTGCAAAGGCCCGTTCAGCATCTAAAGCAGCCCTAACCTCATTAAGCATAATAAGGAACTGCTTCATTCCCAAATCATTTGAGTGGCGATGAAATATTTCAATGAAGCGGGACATGTGGGTACCCTTATAGTTACGAGGCAGGTT
>CAJOQA010000295.1 GCA_905236465.1 uncultured Treponema sp. | reverse complement strand
TTATATGTATGTTTATGTCAGTTAAAGCAAAGGAAGGACTTTCAGTATATTTAAAACTTACATTTTCAAAGTCAATGGAAGCATCTAAAAATTCCTTGCTTGCATTTTCTGGATTTTTAATGGAAGAATCCTTTTCTAAAACCTCAGCAATCCTTTTAGCAGATTCTATAGCCATTGATGTCATTACAAAAAACATGGACAGCATCATCATTGAAGAAAAAATCTGTACCCCATAGTTGATTAGTGAAGAAAGCTGCCCAGTAGTAAGAGAGGTAGAAACAGAAAGTATTATCATTCTAGAACCAATTCCGCAAAGTAAAAGCATGGAAACGTATATAAAAAATGTCATTATGGGGTTATTTAAAGCTATAATCTTCTCAGCAAATGTAAAATCTTTGCAAACTTCAGACGATGCTGCATAAAATTTTTCTTTTTCGAAGTCTTCTCTAACAAAGGCTTTTACAACTCTAATTGCACTGATATTTTCTTGTACAGAAGAATTTAGTTTGTCATACTTTTTAAAAATCACCCTAAATATTTTTTTTGCGGAAAACTGTATCAAAAAGAGGGCAAGGGCTAAAAAGGGAATTATTGAAAGAAAGATTAAAGCCATTTTAGTGTTTACAGTTAAACTCATTATTACTGAAAAAATCAGCATAAGCGGGGTGCGGACTGCAATGCGGATTATCATTTGATAAGCGTTTTGGACATTTGTAACGTCTGTAGTCATTCTTGTAACAAGAGAAGACGTTGAAAACGAGTCAATATCTGCAAAGGCGAAGCCTTGTATTTTATAAAAAAGATCATGCCTTAAGTTCTTTGCAAAACCAGCAGATGCTTTTGCTGCATAAGTGCCAGAAAGACAGCCTGCTGCAAGTGAAATACAAGCTATGGCAAAAAGAAGCAGTCCGTATTTTAGAATAATTTGCATATTGCCGCTTTCCATGCTGTCTATAAGACCTGCCATAATCAGGGGCAAAAGACATTCCATTGCTACTTCACATACCATAAAAAGCGGTGTAAATAGGGAAGCTTTTTTATATTCTCTTATGCTTTTTGCTAGGCTTTTAATCATAAATAAAATTTATTCAAAAAAAAATGTGAATGTCAATAGGTTCCTGTAATTTCCAAGTTGTCTTAGAAAAGCTATTCAAAAGTTGTTGAAAATTTATAAAAATAAATGTATAATAGACGAACTGTCCTTTTATTTGAGGTTAATATGAATAAAGTTGATACAAATATAAAACTTTCTCCTGCAGCAGTTCCTCTTAGGGTTGGAATTGATGTTGGCTCTACAACAGTAAAGGTTTTTTGTCTTGATGAAAATGACAAGATGCTCTATGGGGACTATCAAAGGCATAGGGCGGATATAAGAAATACTATTATAAGCGTAGTGTCAAAGGCCCTTGATGCCGTAACTTCATTGTTACCGCTAAAAGAAAATCATCCTATTTCAGCAAAAGTCACGGGATCTGGCGGATTTTCGGTTTCTCAATGGCTAAATATCCCCTTTATTCAAGAGGTTGTGGCCGCGACTACTGCGGTAAAAAAGCTGATTCCTAAAACTGATGTTGTAATTGAGCTTGGCGGTGAGGACGCAAAGATAACATATTTTTCAAATGGTGTCGAGCAACGCATGAACGGAACTTGCGCAGGCGGTACAGGAGCCTTTATAGATCAAATGGCGGCCTTGCTAGAAACAGATGCCCCTGGTTTAAATGAGCTTGCTAAGGGCTGCTCTCAAATTTATCCGATAGCTGCCCGTTGCGGTGTATTTGCTAAAACAGATGTCCAGCCACTTATTAATGAGGGGGCTAGGCGTGAAGATATAGCGGCCTCAATTTTTCAAGCTGTAGTAAATCAGACAATATCAGGCCTTGCGTGCGGTAAGCCGATTCGCGGAAATGTAGCTTTTTTGGGCGGCCCTTTACACTTTTTAGACCAGCTTCGCTTTAGGTTCATAGAAACACTAAAGCTAAAGGATGATGAAATTATTGTTCCAGAAGATTCCCAACTCTTTGTGGCGGCAGGGTCTGCTTACTCAGCTGAAAAAGCCCACAGACCGCTTGCCGGAGAAAGCGCTAAAGCCTTTCCTTCAATAAAGGAGTTTAAGGAAAGCCTTAAAAAACTTGAAGGGGCAGAGATGACAGAAGTCCAGCGATTGGATCCTCTTTTTACAAGCCAAGAAGAGTTGGACGACTTTCGCGACCGCCATTCAAAGGACAAGGCCAAAAGAGGAAAGCTTGAAGAAGCTACAGGACCTGTATTTTTGGGCCTTGATGCCGGTTCTACTACAACAAAGGCAGTGCTTATAAATAAAAAGGGTGAGATTCTTTGGGACTTTTACGATGTCAATGCCGGAAACCCTGTGGATTTGGCAGTCAGGGTCTTAAAAAAGCTCTATTCAATTCTGCCAAAGGATGCTTATATTGCCCGTGCCGTCTCAACAGGCTATGGTGAAGCTCTTTTTCAGGCAGCCTTGGGCGTGGATGCTGGGGAAGTTGAAACTATAACCCACTATAGGGCAGCTGAATTTTTTGTTCCCGGAGTTGAATTCTTGCTTGATATTGGCGGTCAGGATATGAAATGCCTTAGAATGAAGGACGGGGCCATTACTTCTATCCAACTGAACGAGGCTTGTTCTGCAGGTTGTGGCTCTTTCCTTGCAAACTTTGCAAACACAATGAACCTTTCTATAACTGACTTTTCAAAAATAGCTCTTTTAGCTAAAAAGCCGGTTGATTTAGGCTCCCGCTGCACTGTTTTTATGAACTCTAGGGTTAAGCAGGCACAAAAAGAAGGGGCTACTGTAGCTGATATTTCTGCAGGCCTTTCTTATTCAGTTATAAAGAATGCTCTTTTTAAGGTTATAAAGCTTCGCAGGGCATCAGAGATAGGGCAAAAGGTTGTTGTTCAAGGTGGAACTTTTTATAATGATGCAGTTCTAAGGGCTTTTGAAAAGATAGCCGGTGTTCAGGTTTTTAGGCCTGATGTTGCAGGCCTTATGGGAGCCTACGGTTCTGCCCTTATAGCCTATGATCAGTGGTGCGATATAACCGCCCCCAAACCAGGTCAGGAAAAGGGCTGGGTTCCACCAAAAGTCGTATCAAATATTGCAAGCCTAGAACAGCTTGATTCCTTCAAGGTTTCCCTAGAACTTACCCGTTGCGGGGGCTGTGCCAACAACTGCCTGCTTACAATCAATACCTTTAGTACTGAATCGGATGCTTCTGGAAGCAAGGTACGGCAGTTTGTTACAGGTAATAGGTGTGAAAAGGGGCTTACCCTACACACTGTGCAGGGGGCAGCAAGCCCTGATGCAAGGGATAAAAATCAAGATGAGGATGCCCCTTCTATAGATATGCCTAACCTCTTTGATTGGAAGTATAAGCGGCTTTTCCAATATTACGTTCCCTTAAAGCCTGAAAATGCCCCTAACGGATCTGTTGGTATTCCCCGTGTTCTTAATATGTACGAGAATTACCCCTTGTGGTTTACAATCTTTACCAAACTCGGTTTTCAAGTTCGCCTTTCACCTCGGTCAAACAGGAACGTATATGAGAAGGGAATAGATTCTATTCCTTCTGAATCAGTCTGCTATCCTGGAAAGATTTCCCACGGTCACATGGAATCTCTTTTAAAAATGGGCTGCAAGTTTATTTTCTACCCCTGTATTCCCTACGAAAAAGTAGAGGACAAGGGGGCCGGAAACCACTACAACTGCCCTGTCGTTACAAGCTACCCCGAAGTGCTTAGAAATAATATAGATGCAATCCGCGAGCAGGAAGATTTAATTTTTATGAATCCCTTCCTACCGATCTATGATTTACCAAGGCTTAAGGTAAGGCTTTATGAAGAATTGCACAAGCATTTCCCGAAACTTTCAAAGGAAAAGGTGTATGAGGCTGTAGAAGATGGCTGGAAGGAGCAGGAAAAGTTTAAGGCTGATACCCAGGCAGCAGCCGAGGAAGCCTTGGAGCAACTGGTAATTTCTGGTGGCAATGGAATTGTACTAGCTGGCCGCCCCTACCATTTAGACCCTGAAATTAACCACGGAATTCCTGAGATGATACATGGACTAGGGCTTGCTGTCTTTACAGAAGATTCAGTGGCACATTTAGGGGCAGTGGAACGTCCCCTTCGCATCGTTGACCAGTGGACCTACCATAACCGCCTTTACCGAG
>CAJOQA010000294.1 GCA_905236465.1 uncultured Treponema sp. | reverse complement strand
GGTCAGGCTGATGAATACCGCAATCTTGCAAGGGCAATAGATAGCAACACAAACTTTGCTATTCCAAAGCCCATGACACAGGAACGTCTTGAGGAAATCCTTTTGGAATACGGCCTTATGGATTCCCTCAAAGATAATTATACTATTTAAAAATATTCCTCCAAAATTTCAGGCTGTTTGCCTTGCTAAAAATAACTGCATTTCCCTAGACAGTATTTTTGCCTTAAAGCAGGGCAGACAGCCTGTTCCTTTTTACTGTTAGAGCAAAGTGGGAAAAGTCTTCCCCTTCTTTGCTCTGGTCTTTTTAGATTCCGTTAAAGTGACTGTTTACCTTATCCAAAACGTAGACCTTAAAGTCCTCTAGCTTAAATGACTTTTGCTCAAGCCCACTAGAAGCACGGAAGCGGCAAGTAACAGCTTCTTCGTCCCTTTCCTTAGCACCTACTACAAGAATGTATGGTGTCTTATGCTCAGAAGAAAGCATTTTAATCTTGCTCTTCATGTTTGAATCGTCTGTGTAGGCATGTGCCCTTATTCCTGCCTGACGCAAGACAGACTCGACTTTTTGAGCGTACTCGTTAAAGTCTTGCCCTACAGGAACAACCGCTACCTGTTCAAAGTGTAGCCAGGCAGGGAAGGCCCCCGCGTAGTTTTCAATAAGAATACCCATGAAACGCTCAAGGCTACCTAATACTGCCCTGTGCAGCATTACCGGGTGGTGCTTCTGGTTATCGCTACCGATGTATTCTGCGTTAAGTCTTTCTGCGGAAGGTAACTGGTAGTCCAACTGGATAGTGCCACACTGCCATTGCCTACCCAAAGCGTCAATCAGCGTGAACTCAAGCTTAGGTCCATAGAAGGCCCCTTCGCCAGGCTGGATTTCGTATTCCATTCCAGCAGCCTTACATGCTGCGCTTAGGGCTGACTCTGCGTGTTGCCAGGTTTTTTCATCACCTACATGGTCTTCTGGCATAGTAGAAAGTTTTACCAACAGGTTCTTGTCAAAGCCAAAGTCCTTGTAAACATCTTTTAGCAAAAGGCAGAATTTTTTTACTTCAGCTTCAATCTGGTCTTCTGTGCAGAGTATATGGGCGTCATCTTGAACGAAACCACGTACACGCATGATTCCGTGTAATGTTCCTGAAGGCTCGTTTCTTACGCAGTGCCCGAATTCTGCAAGACGCATGGGCAAGTCCTTGTAGCTTCTTGTGCGGCTCTTAAATATTTCAAGGGCACCAGGGCAGTTCATGGGCTTAACGGCAAAAATGCGTTTTTCACTTTCGGTAACAAACATGTTTTTCTGGTAGTGCCCCCAGTGACCGGACCTTTCCCAAAGGCTACGTGGCATGATAGCAGGTGTGTTTACTTCCATGTAGCCGTCAGCGGTAACCTTCTGCCTCATGTATTCTTGCAGGGTAACATACATCTGCCAGCCGTTGGGGTGCCAGAAAATCTGACCTGGGTCTTCTGGGTCTAAGTGGAAGAGGTCAAGCTGAACGCCCAACTTTCGGTGGTCACGCTTGTCGGCTTCTTCAAGCATTTTTAAGTAATCTTTTAAATCATTTGGCTTATAGAAGCAGACTGCATAAATGCGGGAAAGCATAGCCCTGTCACTGTCACCCCGCCAGTAGGCTCCTGCCATGCTCATCAGCTTAAATGACTGAGCGTTAATTTCCTTTGTGTTTTCTACGTGGGGACCGCGGCACAAGTCAAGATAACCGTCCTGCTCGTATGTTGTGATTGTTTCGTTGTCGGGAAGGTCATTAATCAGTTCAATTTTGTAAGGCTGGTCCTTAAAAAGTTCAAGAGCTTGGGCCTTGCTTACTTCTTTGCGAACAAAATCGTGGTTACCGGCTATAATTTTTCTCATTTCCTTTTCTATAGCAGGAAAATCTGCCTCTGTAGCCTTGTGGTCAGATGGAAAGTCAAAGTCATAATAAAAACCCTTTTCAATAGCGGGGCCAATAGCAATTTTTGTACCAGGAAAAAGTCTTAAAACAGCTTCTGCCATAACATGAGCACATGAATGACGCACAGTCTGAAGTTTTTCATCAATAGCCATAGTTTCACCTTATTTTATAGAAGAATTCGAGAATAAAGGATAAACCTTTTTTCTTCTTATATCAAGTAGGCAATTTTAAAAGTTTGAATTATTAATTTAATATTAAATTTACTTATCATTTCAAAACAACTGCCACTGACGGCAAGATGCAAAAATGCGACTGAAGGGAATGTGAAAAATTGGCTGAACAAACTGTGAAAATATGATAGAATAAAAACTATGGAAGCCCAGAATATAGCAGACATAAAAGAAAACGACCTTCTCAAAATCGACCGCTCGCTCTTG
>CAJOQA010000293.1 GCA_905236465.1 uncultured Treponema sp. | reverse complement strand
CCCTTTGATGCCTTCCTTGTCTTGCAGGGAATAGATACAATTTCAGAGCGGGTAGAAAAGGAAACTCGGAATGCTGAAAAAATTGCCGCCTACCTGAAGACTAGGAAAGAGGTTTTGTGGGTAAAATATCCCAATCTGCAGGGCAGTCCCTTTAAAAATCTTGCTGATCGCTATTTCCCTAAGGGGACCGGTAACATCCTTTCCTTTGGCTTTAAGGGAGATGACAAAGACTTAGATGCCTTTGTGAAACAACTCAAGTATTTCTCTTATCATGTAAATATTGGGGATGTCAGGTCTTTGATTGTAAACTCCCCTAAGACCACCCATGCAGAACTGGATGCTGACCATCTTGCTGCCGCTGGAATAGAAGCCGAGACCGTGCGTATTTCAGCTGGCCTTGAGAATGCGGACGACCTGATTGCAGACTTAGAGGAAGCCTTTAACTATGTCTTTGCAAAATAATCTGACTATAGTAAATGCCGACCTTGCGGACTTGCAGGCTCTGCATGAAATAGAAGAACTTTCCTTTAGCGGAAAAGCCGCAAGCCTAACCTGCAAGCAGAGCCTGATTTCCTTTTATGAAAAGTTAGGGTACAGGAATCACGGTCTGTCTTTGTCTGCTGTAGGCGGCATCAAGTTCTACGATATGGAACTTGACCTGCTGCCTTTTCAGACTTCTGGAACTGCCTAGGGGTGCCCTTATATTATAGAAAGCACTGCATCCATACCGGTTGCCTCAAGAACTTGCTTACAGAAGTCAGATGGGTTCTGCACAGACATCTTGGCATGGTTTGAGGCCATTATTTTATGGGCTTGGAGGACAACCCTGAGCCCTGCACTTGATATGTATTCAATTTCAGAAAGATTTAGGATTAAATGCTTTGTTTTTCGTGCAACTTCCTTTATTTTAGACTCTAATTCGGGGGCTGTAGTTGTATCGAGCCTTCCTTTTACTTGAAGCAGATAAGAATCCGCGTTTTTTTGTTCTTGAATATCCATAATTTACTCCTAACTATTATTTTGACATGTAATTTAAAAAAGTCAATGTGATTTTTTAAATGCTGTGGTATAATTAAGGGAAAGAGGTAATTTGTTTTATGATATGTTCTAAATGCGGTTCTAATTTTTCAGATGATTTTAAATTTTGTCCCCACTGCGGTGCTGAAGCTGCAAAAAAAGCCAATAATTCACAAGTTAATATTATGGCTGTGCAAAGCAGTAAAATTCCTGTTATGAAAGATGTCGCTTCCGGCTCCTTTATTATGGGAATAAATGAATTTAACCGTAAGGTTGAGGTCTCTTCGTTTTTAATGTCTGAAACCCTTGTTACCCAGCAACAGTACGAGTATGTTATGGGGGCAAATCCTTCCAAGATGAAGGGAATAAACAGACCTGTAGAAAGTGTTAACTGGTGCGAAGCCGTCATTTTTTGCAACAATTTAAGTATGAATCAACATTTACAACCCTGCTACTCTATAGGAAACGCTACGGACCTACGTGATATAGAAATGTCCAGCCCCTTGTGGAAACGGGTTGCCTGCAATTTCTCTGCTAACGGCTTCCGTCTGCCTACCGAAGCTGAATGGGAATACGCTGCCCGTGGTGGCCATGAGCAAAGCCCCTGTCAGTTTGCCGGTAGCGATGATATCAATAAGGTTGCCTGGTATGGGGAAAACAGCAACGTGTCTACCCATGATGTAAGCACAAAACTTTCTAATTCTATAGGTCTTTATGATATGTGCGGTAATGTTGCTGAATGGTGCTGGGACTTTATGGAAGAACTGCCCCCAACTCCCATGAATAATCCTCGAGGCCCCCAGATTGGGACTATGCACGTAAAGAGAGGCGGTTCTTGGTTAGATGACCCCCAGCAGTGCACTGTATTCTTCCGATCTGCCTCTGCTCCAACGGGAAAAAGCAGTAACTTAGGTTTTAGGCTTTGCATGTCAAAAATTCTGGCCCTGTAAAAATTTAAACTTTTTTCGTAATTTTTCTAAACTTTTATTATAGAATTCAATAAAAGTAAGACTATATCAGGAAAAATTCGTAAAAAAACGACATAAATTCGTAAAAAAATTCATGTACGTATTTTAAATTTGGGATTACCATGATAGAGTGAATGCGAAACCCTTCAGGAGGAAAATTATTATGAAGAAAGTATTTGCTTTATCAAGTGCTGTTTTGATGGCAGCAATGGCAATGACAGGTTGTGCAAAGAAAGATAACCAGACAACAGCCCAAGAACCAGGAAATTCAGGATCTGCAGAAAAAAAACTTATAACAGTAGGTTATGCACAAGTTGGTGCAGAGTCTGACTGGCGTCTTGCAAACACCCAGTCTTTCAAAGACACATTTACAGAAGCTAATGGTTACAAGTTGATTTTTGATGATGCCCAGCAGAAGCAGGAGAACCAGATTAAGGCTATCCGCAACTTTATCCAGCAGGATGTTGACTACATCGTAGTTGCCCCTGTAGTTGAGACTGGTTGGGAAACAGTTCTCCAGGAAGCAAAGGATCAGGGTATTCCTGTAGTTCTTTCTGACCGTCAGATGAAAGTTTCTGATGACAGCCTCTACCTTGCATGGGTTGGTGGTAACTTCCTTAAGGAAGGCCGTGACGGTGTAAAGTGGCTTGAAGCTTACCTTGAGTCAACAGGCCGCGCAAATGACCAGATTAACATCGTTGACCTTCAGGGAACAATCGGTGCTTCTGCTCAGGTTGGCCGTACAAAGGGTATTGTTGAAGGTATTGAGGCCCACAGCAACTGGAACTTGGTTGCTCAGCAGACTGGTGAGTTCACACAGGCAAAGGGACAGGAAGTTATGGAATCTATCCTTAAGTCTGTAGACAAGATTGATGTTGTATTTGCAGAAAACGATGACATGGGTCGCGGTGCAGCCGATGCTATCAAGGCAGCTGGAAAAGTTCCTGGAAAAGACATCATCCTTATCACTTTTGATGCTGGAAAAGATGCTTTCAACCGTGTTATCAACGACGGAACATTCAACTGCACAGTAGAGTGTAACCCACTTCACGGTCCCCGTGTAGCTGAAATCATCAAGACCCTCGAGGCTGGTGGTACAGTTGATAAGATTCAGTACGTTGTAGAAGAGATGTTCGACAAGGACGGAATCGGTGGTGCCCGCAAGGCAGCTGATGCTCTTCCAGAGCGCAAGTACTAATTTATTCTGTGGATAAGTAAGTATATGTCAAGGCCGGAGTTATGGAAAAAGTTCCACGCTCCGGCCTTTATTTTAGGGGAGTTGAAAAAAAACTTCAGTTTTTAAGGGGGAAACAATGGCAAGCGATGTTTTGCTTGAAATGAAAAACATATCAATGACTTTCCCCGGCGTAAAGGCGTTACAAAACGTAGACTTTTCTTTGAATAAGGGTGAAATTCACGCCTTGATGGGAGAAAACGGAGCCGGAAAAAGTACTTTGATTAAGGTTCTTAATGGTGTTCATACACGTGATGCAGGAACTATTTATCTTGAGGGAAAGGCCATAGACAACCATTCTCCTGAGGAATCACAGATAAACGGAATTTCAACTGTGTTCCAGGAAGTAAACCTTTGTCCCAATATTTCTGTAGCTGAGAATATCTTTGCGGGACATGAACCCCGCAACAAGTTTTTTGCGATTGACTGGAAAAAAATGAACCAAAAAGCAAGGGAAATCTTGTCTTTTGTTGGTCTTGAAAATATAGATGTAACTCGCACACTAGGTGATTATTCTGTTGCAATTCAGCAGATGGTTGCCATAGCCCGTGCTGTAAATTTCAACTGTAAGGTTTTGATTCTTGACGAGCCTACCAGTTCTCTTGATGATCATGAAGTAGAAAATCTTTTTAACGTAATGAACCACCTAAAGGCTGATGGTGTCGGCATAATATTCGTTACCCACTTCTTAGAGCAAGTTTATGCTGTTTGCGATAAGATTACGGTTTTGCGCAACGGTCAGCTGCAGGGGCAGTTTACTACTGCCGAGCTTCCCCGCCTTAAGTTGGTCCAGACAATGTTGGGGCATGAAGTTGCAGACCTAGAAAGTATTCATAGCAATGCTTCTGTTGATGAAAACTCTGACTTGCCAGAGGTGATTAGGGCCGTAGGTCTTACCCACACAGGAACTATAAAACCCTTTGATGTTACAATCAGAAAGGGTGAGGTTGTGGGGCTTACAGGGCTTTTGGGGTCTGGTCGCTCTGAAATGGTACGCACTATTTACGGGGCAGATAGGCCCGATGGTGGAACCTTGGAATTTAACGGAAAACCGCTTGTTGCAAAGGCCCCTATAGATTCAATCAAAAGGGGAATGGCCTACTTGCCAGAAGACCGCAAGGCCGAAAGTATTATAGCTGACCTTTCAATCCGCGAGAACATGATGATTGCCCTGCAGGCAAAGACAGGTGTCTTTAAGTTGCTGCCCATGTCTAAGCAGATTGAGCTTACCGATAACTACATCAAGGCCCTTAGCATAAAGACCCCGTCTTCTGAAACACTCATCAAGCAACTTTCCGGCGGCAACCAGCAGAAGGTTATAATAGGTCGCTGGCTTGTCACAAACCCTGATTTCTTGATTCTTGACGAGCCTACCCGCGGTATAGATGTAGGTACCAAGACAGAGATTCAAAAGCTGGTGGTAAAGCTTGCGGGCGAGGGAATGACCGTCATGTTTATCTCTTCCGAGATTGAAGAAATGCTCCGCACTGTAAACCGCCTCTGTGTACTTCGCGATGGAAAGAAGGTTGGAGAGCTTAAGAATGATGGTCTGACCCAAGAAGATGTCATGGCTGCTATTGCAGGAGGTGAAAATTAAATGTCTGATACAAAAGAAAAGCTGTCTTTGGAAGGCTGGATCAAAAAGGCTTTGAAAAGTCCCCTTGCTTTTCCCGTTATTGCCCTTCTTGTGATGCTTTTGATAAATTTTATTATACAGGCTACCCAGGGAAGGGGCCTGGACTTTTTTAAGATTTCAATAATGCACGAAGCTGGCTGGACTCCCGATCAGGGGATGTTCGCCGGAACCCCCCGCCTTTACGGTTTTTTGGTTGATATATTGAACAGGTCTTGCGAGCTTATCATACTTGCTGTGGGAATGACCCTTGTCGTTGCATCTTCTCGCGGAACTGATATTTCTGTAGGATCTGTGATGGCCATATCCGCGGCCGTAATAATCAAGTTGCTAGGAGAAAGTTCTGAAGGCTACAATATGTGGCCACCTTTGGCGATTCTGTTCGGTTTTCTTGCGGCAACAGCTTGCGGTGCCTTTAACGGCTTCCTTGTAGCCCACCTGAACATTCAGCCCATGGTTGCAACTCTTATTCTCTTTACAGCAGGCCGTGGCATTGCCCAGCTTATCTGTACCCGCGTATCTGAGACTGGAGCAGTGGCTACAGGTGTTATCTTGCACGTCCACATGGATTCCTTTAAGTACATCGGAGGAGTCATCCCTGGCTGCCCTATACCGACGCCTGTCTTTATAGCAGTTGCCTTTGTAATCCTGACTGTTCTTCTTCTTAAAAAGACAGCACTTTCACTTTACATTCAGACTGTTGGTATTAACCCCAAAGCTGGTCGTCTTGTGGGGTTAAATTCTACCTTCATTATGTTCTTCTGCTACCTTTTCTGTGGTCTTGCGGCTGGTGTTTCCGGCATGATAGCCTCAAGTCGCATTTATTCTTGTGACGCAAACAACGTAGGCCTGAACCTAGAGATGGATGCCATCCTTGCTGTTGCTTTAGGAGGCAATTCTCTTGCAGGCGGTAAGTTTAATATGGCGGG